>CAMVBP010000005.1 GCA_947165795.1 uncultured Treponema sp. | reverse complement strand
GATAAGCGTTCAATTAATTAATGGCGCTATTTTTCTAAGTATCCAGAAGAAATGATAAACAGTATAAATCAATAAGAAAAAACGAATGTTTCATGTGAAACATAACATTTATTTGAAAACAGCAATAAGAATTGAAAATTGTTTCATGTGAAACACTATATGTGTTATATAATCTTTATAATGTCCTTTAAGACGCTTTTTTATTACAGTTATAATCGCGATGCGGTATAAATTGAGTATTATCTGAACATAACATCAAAAGATGTGGATAATGATCAGGTTATACAATATTTGATCTGTATGTCTTATGAATAATGCTTTATAGTACTTTCTGTAAAAATTAATTATTTATAACTGAATTTGTTCTTCTGCTATAGCATTTATAATATATTTTTTGCTTTTCAATAAGTCAGGAATAATGCTGCACATCTATATTAATAAAGCATTTATTAAACCCGTAGAATGCAGTATATACATTAATAATCCAATTTACCTTCAAAAATGTTTTATCCACATTGTAAACAACTTATCCACATTTTGTTTCACGTGGAACATTATAAAAGTGGATAAACTCGTAAAAATCATTTTTTCCTACCAATTATTAGTAATTTTTTTTAAAGTACGAACGTTTGTTAGCATTTTTTTATTTCTAATGACCGTTCGTACTTTAAAACAGCATTTTTAGGGTCTTATTCAACGCTATGTAAAGGTTAATTATTGTTTTTAACTTTTATTTGTGTTAAATTATTTAAAAAATGGAGTGTTATATGGCAGATAAGATTTTCAAAAGAGCTGATTATATTTCATGGGATGAATACTTTATGGGAGTAGCCAGACTTGCCGGAATGCGTTCAAAAGACCCGAATTCGCAGGTTGGAGCATGTATTGTTAGTGATGATAATAAAATTCTCTCTATGGGCTATAATGGACTTCCTAGAGGCTGTTCAGATGATGAATTTCCATGGGCTAGAGAAGGTGATACTTTAGAAACAAAATATGCTTATGTAACACACAGTGAATTAAATGCAATTTTGAACTATAAAAATGGTTCACTGGAAGGAAGCAGAATATATGTAACTTTGTTTCCTTGTAATGAATGCGCAAAAGCTATTATACAGGCTGGAATAAAAACTGTTATCTATGCAGAAAATAAATATGACGGAACACCTTCTGTAGAAGCTTCCAAGAGACTTATGAATGCTGCAGGAGTCAGATATTATCAATATCAGCCAACAGGCAAAAAACTTGAAATTTATGTATAGATAATATTTTTTATGTAGAAACAATTAACGGCATGGGTTTATAAGGTGATTTTCAGGCATTATTTAAAAATAATTTTTCTATTTTTGTTGATAAGTTCTTTTACAGGATGTAAATCAACAAAAATAGAAAATTCGAAAAATACACAAGTAAAAAATAATTCTTCAATAATTATAGAAGATGAACTATATTTTGACGATTTAGAATTCACGGAATCGGAACCTGTTTATTCTCAAAAAGCAATAAACGCATATACAGACGAATCAGAACAGAAAGAGATACTTGCTGCAGATGAAAATACAGAACAGCAGCCTTATAAATATATTTTTATAAGGCTTTATAATCCTGTCTATTCAAATCCTTTTTATATAGCAAATATTTTAAAAGGCGGAATAAAAGCTACATTAATAAATAAAGAAGATGATTACAGTCATTCTGCAATAAATTTTACCCTTGATGATAATTTTTATGGATTAACCTCTGGAGGAAAATATCAGCTTGCCAGAGAGTCCTGTGTACGCCCAAAAGAAAATAAATATATGAAGCATGGCAATCCAAAAAAATCAACTCAGGTTGTTTATGCAATGAAAGTAACAGAAGAAGAATATGAATTTGTCCGTGAATACGTAAAAGTATATCATGAAAGTCCTTCTGTTCGATACAATGTATTTTTGAACTTTCAGATAGGCTTTTTTACAATTAACAGGAAATTCTTTACGGCAAAAGAAAAAAAGCAATTTGGAAATTTAAAATACCCAAAAACAACATACAGCAAAAAAAAGCAGCAAGAATATCTTTATGTAGAAAACAACTTCATCTGTTCAACTTTTTTAGCCTTTGTATTGGAAAATTGTATTCCAAAAGTAAGAAGCTGGTTTGAAGAAAAAAACATAAATTACAGATTTGTTAATGTTCCGGATCTTATGTATATTCCAGGAATGACAAGATTATTTTCTTCGACCTGGTCAGATTATGATGAAGCAGTAAGACAGTTTGTTGAAGAGTATCCTGAATTTGAAGACTATTTGAATAAAAATTGAAAAAATGATAATATACTTTGTTTTATTAGTGTAAGAAAATGACAAAGAGTACTTCAATAATAATTAAGGCAGTTTCAAAAAATTTCTGGAATATTTTACGCTTCTATCCAAAGATGATTTATATGGCAAATCATCAGGAAAAATATTCTTCAGACGAACGTTACTCTTATTGTCTTAAATTAATTAAACTGTTGATTGATACCTGCAATATTAAGATAAATGTTTTCGGCTTTGAAAATATTCCAAAAGAAGATGGATTTTATCTTTGTTCAAATCATCAGGAAAAATTTGATCCTCTTGCAATCTGGTATTCATTTCCAAGACAGATAGGTGTAATTCTTAATGACAAGGCTTGTCACAGACCTTTTATCCGCGAAGTAACTTATCTTATAAAATCACGCAGACTTATTCATTCAGACATGCATTCTATCCTGAACAGTTTTAAAGAAATAACTGAAGATTTAATCAGGAAGGAAAACTATATGATTTTCCCGGAAGGAGATTATGAAACAGAAACAAACAAGCTTTCATCTTTCCATTCCGGCTGTTTCAAAAGTCCACAAAAAGCAAAATGTCCTATTCTACCTGTAGTTTTGGTTGATTCATATAGAATATTTGATAGGGGTTACAAAACAACAAAACCAATTCAAGTTCACTATTTAAAACCTATTATGCCGGAAGAAATTGAAGGAATGACAACAGCAGAAATTTCTAAATTTGTAAAGTCAAAGATTCAGAACAAGATAGATGAATTAGAAAAAGAATGCTGAACTAATTTAATAAAGACTAACTAACGGTAGGTAGTGAAAAATGATCATCGATTTCCACACACATATTTATCCATGCAAGATTGCTGCAAAAGCGGCAAAGGCTATTGGGGAATTTTATGACGCTCCGATGGTTTACAATGGACTTGTAGAAGAGCTGCTTAAAAGCGGAGCAAAAATCGGAGTAGATAAATATGTCGTTCATTCAGCTGCATCTACACCTTCTCAGGTAGAGCCAGTAAATAATTTTATTCACTCTCAGGTTCTTGAACATCCAGAATTTATTGGTTATGGAACAATGCATCCGGCATATGAAAATTTTGAAGCTGAATTAAACAGATTAAAGGATATTGGTTTGCGCGGCGTAAAGTTTCACTGTGACTTTCAGAAGTTCCAGGCCGACTGTAACGAAATGGATCCGATTTATGAAGTTTGTTCGAATTTAAAGCTTCCTGTAATTTTTCATGCTGGAGATTCTCGATATGATTTTTCAGGTCCAAAGAGAATTTCTAATGTACTTACCAAACATCCTGATCTTACTGTAATTGCTGCACATTTTGGCGGATACACAGAGTGGGATAAAGCCTGCGAATATCTTGTTGGAAAGAAAGTATATTTTGATACTTCAAGTACATTATGGAAGCTTCCGTTAGAAAAGGCTAACATGATGATTAAAAAGCATGGATACGAAAAAATTCTGTTTGGTTCAGATTTCCCAATGTGGGATCATGCAGATGAACTTTCGCGATTCAATATGCTTGATTTGAATGAAGAAGAAAGAAAAGCTGTTCTTGGTGAAAATGCAGCCAGACTTTTGGGAATTTAATCAAAATTTTTAAATATAATAATAGTATTCTCGGATTTTTTTTCCTTGAAAAAATGAGTTTTTCTGTTATCATTAAATAGAAACTTAAAACGAACACTTTTGAGGTATGTAAAAATGAGATTAGTAACTAGATCAGATTTTGATGGACTCGCCTGCGGAGCATTATTACTTGAAGCTGGAGTAATAGATAGCTGGATGTTTGCGCATCCAAAAGATTTGCAGGATGGATTAATTCCAATTAACGAAAACGACTGTCTTGCTAATGTTCCTTTTGTTCCTGGATGCGGTCTTTGGTTTGATCATCATTCAAGTGAATTTGAAAGAAATGAGCTTAAAGGAAAATACAAGGGAGAAAGCCGTATTACTCCGTCTTGCGCAAGAATCATTTATGAATATTATGGCGGAAAAGAAAAATTCCCTAACTTTGATGATTTGATGGTTGCTGTAGATAAAGTCGATTCAGGAAATCTTACAATAGATGAAATTCAGAATCCTACAGGTTGGATTCTTGTTGGATTTTTAATGGACCCTAGAACAGGTCTTGGACGCTGGCGTGAATTTACAGTTCCAAATTATGCATTGATGGAAAAACTGATGGTTGCATGCCGCGATAAATCTACAGAAGAAATTCTTGCTATGCCTGATGTTCGTGAACGAATTGAAGTTTACAACGAGCAGACAGAAAAATTTAAGGATATGGTAAGAACTCACACAATAACCGAAGGAAATTTAATTATTTCGGATTTGCGTGGAGTAGATCCAATTTATACCGGAAACCGCTTTATGATTTACAGTATGTATCCTAATCAGAATATTTCTGCATGGATTGTAAGCGGTAAAGGCGGTGAAGGTTGTTCTGCAGCTGTCGGTTACAGCATTTTGAATAAAACCTGTAAAGTAAATGTCGGAAGCCTTATGCTTAAATATGGCGGAGGAGGTCATGAGAAGGTAGGAACCTGTCAGTTCTCCAAAGACAAAATGGATACAGAACTGCCAAAGCTGATTGAAGAGTTAAAGGATTTGGCAAATAAATAAAAAACTGATACAATTAGCGGACTGTAAAAAACAGTCCGCTATTTTTTTTTAGCACTTTTTGCGAAAATTTGATTGGGTACATAAAAGTGAAAAACAATTGTATTAGTTCAAGATCCAGGGTTTTTTTGGAAGGAATTAGAGATGGAATTCCTATAGGACTCGGATATTTTGCCGTTTCATTTTCTTTAGGAATTCTGGCAAGAAAAGCCGGATTAAATCCTTTTCAGGGATTTATTGCAAGTTTATTGAATATGGCATCTGCAGGCGAAAAAGCATTATTTGACTGCATTGAATCGGGTGCAGCCTGGTTTGAAATCGCCTTTATCACTCTTATTATTAATGCACGCTATCTTTTAATGAGTTGTGCTCTTTCTCAAAAGTTTGATGAAAAAACTCCATTTATTTACAGATTCATTCTTGGCTTTCAGGTAACGGATGAATTATTTGGAATTGCAATTGCGCGAAAAGGAAAAATTCAACTTGCCTATAATAACGGCGCATATATAGTTGCCGGATTTTTATGGAGCATTGGAACCTCCTGCGGAATAGTAGTAGGAAACATTCTTCCTGTAAGAATTGTAAGTGCGCTTTCTGTTGCTCTTTACGGAATGTTTATTGCCATTATTATTCCTCCTGCAAAAAAGAATTTTGTTTTACTTGTAACAGTGATAGTCAGCTTTTTAATTAGTTATGCCTCTTCAGTTCTTCCATATGTAAAAAGTTTGTCTGCCGGAACAAGAACGATTATATTAACAGTCATAATTTCTTCTGTAGTTGCATTAATTAAACCTGTAAAAGATGATTATGAAACTAACGAACGTTCATTAGATACTAAAGCAGAGGAGGGTAAAAAAGATTTGTAATTCTTTAACGAATTTAAAATCTTAGAAAAATATGTACATTTATATATCAATTTTAGTTGCATTTGCTGTTTCATATTTAATTAGAACACTCCCTTTAACGCTCATAAAAAAACCGATAAAGAATAAATTTATTAAGTCATTTTTATATTATGTACCGTATGTAACACTTTCTGTCATGACATTTCCTGCAATTATCGAAGCAACACAAAGTCCGCTTTCCGGTTTGATTGCATTTGTGGTTGGTGTAATTCTTGCAGTAATTGGTGCGGGACTTTTTCCTGTTGCATGTGCCTGTTGTCTTGTTGTTTTTATTTCGGAATTTTTTTTAGTTTAAGGATTTAAGATTGGAGAAATTTGAATATTTATTATTTGATTTAGACGGAACACTTACAGATTCAATGCCGGGAATTAAAAATTCCTTTATATATGCATTTAAAGAAATGAATGAAAAAATTCCGGATGACAGCGTTCTTTCTACTTTTATCGGGCCTCCGCTTTATGATACTTTTATAAACCTATGTGGTTTTAGTAAAGAGAAGGCAGAAGTTGCAGTGAAAAAATATCGTGAATATTATCAGCAGAAAGGAATTTTTGAAAATTCTGTTTACAGTGGAATTCCGGAGCTTTTGGATTATTTGAAAACTTACGGAAAAAAATTATATGTTGCAACATCAAAGCCGGAAGTTTTTGCCGTAAAAATTCTGGAACACTTTAATCTTGATAAATATTTTGAAAAGATTTGCGGAAGCATTGCAGATGAAAGCCGCAGCAATAAAGATGAAGTGATTAAGTATTCGCTTAAATGTATAGAAGAAAAATCAGGAAATCATTTAGAGCTTGATAAGATTCTTATGATTGGCGATAGAAAACATGATGTTTTTGGAGCGCAGAAAAATAATATAAAAAGCTGCGGAATTCTTTTTGGATACGGAAGTTATTCAGAATTGAAAGAAGCTGGAGCTGATTACATTGCAGAAGATGTTGAAAAGTTAAAGGAAATTTGTATCTTGCAATAAAAGGAAACTATGAAAATTAAAAAAATTATTTTGTCAGTTTGTTTGTTCTCCGGATTAGTTTTTGTAGTAAATGCACAAACTTCCAATTTAGAAAAATACGAATCAACAATAGTAAATCCTTATATGGGAATAGGCTATTTAAAGTTTTTTGAAAAAGCTTATCCGGACATTACTTTTTCAAAAAGATATGATGTTGCAAAAGAAGACTGGATCATAACTGTAGATGTACCTGATTCTCCGGATAATAAAGATGGTGAAGGAAGAACGGCAGAATTTTACTGGGCAAACGGAAGCTTTCTTCCCGAAGAAGAACTGATAAATAAAGATAATTACTGGTCGCTTTTATACTCTTATTCAAAAGAGTTTGCAGACCCGGAAAAATATACGGATGAAGAAAAAGAAGCAATTAGGGAATACAGTTCAAAAGAAAACAGGGAAAACGGTTCAGGAACACCGATGTTTCTTTTTGATTTTATTTATGAATCAAACACAAGAAGAAGTCTTGAAACTCACATAAAGAGAATTTCCTTTTTGGGAGTAAAAACAAATATTCACGAAAGAATAAAAGAACCGCTCGAAATAATTGATCAGAAAATTAAAGAACTTTCCTTGATAGATTCAGAAGTCAGGGACTTTCTTTATCAGATAAAATCTGCAGACGGATATTTATGGAGAATTATTGACGGAACAAATAGAAAATCTTTTCATAGTCTTGGACTTGCAATAGACGTGCTGCCAAAAAATTTAGGAAGAAAACAAATTTTCTGGAGCTGGGCAAAAGATAAATATCCAAATGACTGGATGCTTGTTCCTTTAAAAGATCGTTGGATTCCTCCACAGAAAGTAATTGAGATTTTTGAAGAGAATGGATTTATCTGGGGAGGAAAATGGATAATATATGACAACATGCATTTTGAATATCATCCGGAATTAATTGAATATAATTTTCACAGGGAAGACTAATTTATTATTTTTCGTTTATCAATTCGTATTTATAATTTCTAAGGTAATTTACAATTGTAATTCCGTCGCCGGTAATTTTAATTTCTTCAATCAATTTTGATCCGTCATAAATACATCTTTTTTCTGAATTATCTTTTTCAGTAAATTCGGAAGTGAAAATTAATTTTGAATTTTTGAAATTTTGAGAAAGGGCATTTATGTCATAATATGCATTCTGAATATCTGCAATTATATATTCGCCCGGTAAAGCTTGAGGAAAAAAAGCAGAATCAAAAATAACTGTATTTTCATTAAATGAAATGTTTCCCATATCGGTTCCAAAATCATTGAACAATGAAAGACTCATTCCTTTAGAATCAATCTGTGAATAAATGAGTAAAGAAAAATTCTGTTTATCAAAATTCCCCTGCAATAATTGAAGAGAGTCAACAATGTTTGAATTATAGGCAGGATGAAGAAGATAGATTTTTTTTGAATCTGTAATGTAAACAGGTTTTAAATTTTTACAGGTAATAGGATAATTAGCGGTCGTTTTAGAAGCGCAGGAAACAATAAGCAGAGTAAAAACAGAAAGGAAAATAGATTTAATTATTTTTTTAATATTCATTTTGCGCTCCTGATTATTCATTAATATTTTCAACAGATTCTTTTTTTGAATTTAATCGTCCATAAAAGAATGAACTTAAATAAGCTGTAAATAATCCAATAAAAATAGAAAGACCAATGTAATGAACAGGTTTGAAAGAACTTAAAGCAAGCGCGCCAAAAGAAATAATTGTTGTTACAAAAGAAATCATTGTTGCAAAAGGCTCAAGAGTTTTTTCTTCCTGTTCCAATGGCTTTTCATCTTTTTTAAGGTTGATTTTCTTTTCATTTTCAATCATGTAAATTACATAATCAAGGCCAAGTCCAAAAACCAGAATCAAACCAGTTATAGAGAAAAACTCAATATTGATTTTAAATATAGCATAGAATGCACTGGTTACAAGAATAATTAAAAATGGAACTGAAATAATTTTAAATGACTGCTTCCAGCTGTAAAATAATTTAAGCATGATAAACATCAGCACAGAAGCAATTAAAAAGAATTTAAAAACTATAAAAGTAAGTTTATCAAGATCATGGCTGATATCCTGCGACTTACTTATAAAGAAAGCATTTTCATTATTGTCGACTAACGAACGATAGTTAGTATAATCTGTTACTCGTGAAGGAAGAAGAACCGTATAATATTTACCTTCGATTTCTCCGAGCCATACGGAAGAAATTGCAGAGGTTATATAATCAGGAATATTATTTTCTGAAAAAGAAACATAATGATTTTTAGAATTCTCATAATCCTGTTTTAATAAACCTGAATACTTTTTTGATTCATCTTCAGTAAAGCCTAAATATTCAAACTGGAGTTCTGACAAAGCCATAAGGTTGGAACATGCATTTATAGATTTATCCTGCATTTTTTTAGAAGGAATAAAGCTTGTTGTACTTACATAGCCTACTTTATTTTCTGTAAGCTGTTCGAATTCCTTGCGGAGCTTTTCTTCATTTTCCAAGGCTTCTTCTTCTGTATTTCCGCTTACAATATACCATCCGCCTGGCGTATATTGAATTATCTGAGAAGCTGTTATTTCATCATTTAAAAGCTTGCCTTTCATATCGTAAAGAGAAAGTAAATTATTCTGAATTTTTACATTCTTATGACAAACCGCAATCGAAACAATTGAAAATAAAAACAAAAGAATTATAAAAGAACGGCCAATCGTTTTCTTTTGTAAAACAGAAACAAGTTTAGAAAACTGAGTTACAAAGCGAACAGGCTTTCTGTTTTGCTGTTCAGGAAGTTTTATATACGGATAAATTGCAATTGTAGTTAAGAATGAGCTGATAAGTCCTGAAAGGCAGAACAGCGACATCTGCTTAAGAATTGTGAACGGCGCAAAAAGAAGAATTGCAAAACAAATTCCTGTAGAAAGAATTGCCATTATAAGGCCGGAAAAAATATGATTTCGGATTTCTATGCTTGATTTTAATTTTGAATTACCTGCCCAATGCGTAAAAAAGTGAAGGCTGTAATCTATACATGAACCGATAAGCGAGGTTCCAAAAACAAGGGTGATAACGTGCATATTATGGAAAGTCGCAAGTGTTGCAATGAATGCAATTCCTATGGAAATTAAAATTGACGCAACAGAAAAAATTAAAGGCTTTGGAGAACGGAATATAAAAAACAAAAGAAGAATTACAATAAGCATGGAAATTGTTGCAATAATGGAAATTTCTTTTGAAGCAGAATTAGAGCTTTCGTAACTGTGGAATGGTGTACCGGAAAAAATAAATTCAGATTTATTTGCAGAATTTTCTGAGCCTGAGATTTTATTACATACATTGTAAATTTCTGCAACAGCACCTTTTTTAGAAGCAAGAACGGCACCTTTTGGACTTAATATTCCGCGTATCATTACGTAATATTTACTTTCGTATTTGGAAGAAAGAACGCCGTCTGTAACAGACATTGCAGTTCCGGCATTCTGTAAGGCTTTAAGATAATTCTGCAGGTTAAATTCTGTAAGTAAAAAAGGATCAGATTCAAGATTGTCCAGAGGAAGCATTGTAAATCCGCTGTAAGCTGTAGAAAGGGAATTAAGTGAAAAATCTATGGCACCCGACTGATTAATGCTTGTATCGATTGTATTTTCGTCAATTAGATTGTAGCGGTATTTATAAAGGAAATCTGTAATTTCAGAAATTGAAGAAGTATCGTTGTAAAGAGAAATTGAATCAAAATTATCGCTGTCTTTTAATTCGTTATAAACAGAAACAGCATCCTGTTTGGCATTTTCAAAAACTTCATTTTCTACAAGTATGAAAAAATTCTGCGAAGTAACAGACATCATTTTTTCATCTGCTTTTTTTACGGATTCCATGGAAAAATTTTTTGGAACAAGATTAAACAGATCTGAATCAATATGAATTTTTCCTTTAAAGATTAATAACGAAATCAAAAAGAAAAGAACAATTGCGGCATGATAAAATATCCACAAAGCAAGCAGTTTTTTTTGCGAAATATTTTTTAAACGATTATTCAGAGAAAAAGATTTGTTTATCATCAGAAGAAAGTTCCTTAGGATATTGCTGATTTGAAAATTCATATAAAATTGTATTATTTGAAGATTCAGTCATATTTAAAGAATCAAGTATTGCAGTTTTATTTGCAGAATTGTATTGGCCACAAAGTTCAAGAGATTTTATTACGGAAGCAATTGTTGAATCTTTTGGTGTAAGAATTACGGCCCAGGAATAATTGCTGCCGGTATCTTTTGTAATTTTAAAATCACAATTAAAATTTTTCTTAAGCTTAGTTACATTTCCCGAAAATACAGAACTAAGTGTTTCTGAAATATTCGCGAATATTTGATTATCATTTCCATTCATTACAGATTTAGATCCGTTTGCAGAAATCTGGACCATTTTTTCTTCTGTAAGGATTAAAGTAGAAGGGAAGGGCTTAAGTGTTTTCCACATAATTCCGTAGCTGCAAATAATGAAATTTCCGGAAGAAACAAGCTTACGACCGTTAGTTAGTATGTGTTTTGTCTGAATAAAATCACCGGTTGTATTCGGATTAGAAGCAAGAGAATTGCAGATATCCTCTAAAGAGATACTGGCTGAATTTTGAGAAAAAAGGAAAGAATGAGAAGATAATAAAAAAAGAAAAAATACAAAAATATGTAAATGAATTTTTTTCATAAAATCTCCTATTGGTTTACTGAATCATCCCAAAAGTTAAAAAAATTATACCACTGATAAGGATACATTTTGCAGTATTTTTCCAGCTTTAAAACAAATTCCTGACATAATTCATCAATGCGTTTTTCTCTTTCGGCTCTCTGAACATTTTCAAAAGAAACCGCAGATTTTTCAACATACAAATTATATACAGATTTTAATGTTGCAGATCTTGTTCGCATTCCAAAAACATAATAAACAGGAGCCTTTAGTAAAGCAGGAATTAAAAAAGTTCCGTAAGGGAAAGAAGCTTCTTTTCCTAAAAACATTTTTTTAAGATTTCTGTTTCTTGCATTTGGACTTGTTCTGTCTCCTGCAATTACAACAAGACCGCCGTTTGCAATCTGTTCTTCCAGTTGAATAATTGTTTCCGGTCCAAAATCAGAAGGTGAAATAACCTGAAAATTTACATTTGGATTTATTTCTTTTAAAGTCTGATTAAACTGCGAAGTAGCCTTAAGTTCCATAATAGTAATTATAGAATAATTTTTTGAAACTCCGTTTTCGCCAAAAGTAGAAAGGCTTCTCATAAGCTCAATATTTCCAAGATGTGAACCAAGTAATATGGCGCCTTTTCCTTCTTCCAGCTGAGCCTGTAAAGTTTTTAAATCATCATCAAAAGTATTGAGTTCCTTGTAATAAAACTTTCCAAGCCAGCCTTCCATTTTTTCCAGAACACAAAGGCAGAAAGAAACTATCTGTTTATAAGGAGAAATTCTTTTTGGGATTTGATGGTCCGTATATTCCTGCAACTGTTTCTGATAAATGCTGCAGACAATTCGCGCATGCTTTGAAAAAATATAGTAAAAAAAACCGACCGGGAAAATTAATGAATGAACGAAAAAGCGCGGAAAATATTTTAAAAGATGAAGAAGATATTTTAAAGGTTTATTGGAAGAAATAACTTCTTTTTCTTCTGACCAGTGCTGTTCAGATAATTCATTATTTACTATTTTGTCCATTTATTTTTCTGCCTTTAATATGATTTCTTATAAGAACAATTGGGAAAGTGAATAACAAAATAGCACTAAGCCGGGTATACATAACAGAAATTCTTATTGTGTCTTTTACGTAATTATAATTTGAAATTCCATCTGCAGGATAAAATATTTTTACAGGCTCAGAAATAATTCTTATTCCTTTCCAGCAGAAATGAACGAGAATGTCTATATCAAAGGCCATGCGGTTACTGACAATATGATGACGAATAATTTTATAAAACGGCTTTACAGGATAAACTCTAAATCCAATCATTCCGTCAATAATTTCTTTAGAAAAAGTAACTACATGAAGATAACCGTTTGCATATTTTCTGCCGTCTACACGCTCTCTAGGAGCAGATTCATCGTATTTAGGAATTCCGCAAATAACAGCATCTGGATTTTGTTCAGAAAGTTCAATAAAACGTGGAATACTTAATGTATCATGCTGGCCGTCGGAATCGAGCTGAAGAATATGTGTAAGTCCCATTTTGTAAGCTGCATAAACGCCGCTCTTCATGGCTTTTCCCTTTCCATGATTCTTTTTATGAGTAATAAGAGTTACTGATGGATAACGGTTTACAGCATCCTGAATAAACGCTTTATTTTTTTCATCATTTCCATCATCAACAACAATGATAGGAAAGTTATAAGGAAGCAGATTCTTTATAACTGCATCAAGAGTTGAACCATGATTATAAACAGGAATTACAAATCCAAATTTCATTTTTACCCTATTTTTTAATTTTCCATGAGCACATTGAAATTTCCAGAAGAATAAGTTTTTTCTTTAATTTCTGCATCTGCCATAGTAAATGATATTAAATTTTTGTCTTTTTTAAAAGTCAATTCAAGGTTAATTTTTGATTCAGGTCTTATAGGAGCTGAAAATTTAATTCTCTTAATATTTGGAACATATCTCTGTGTTCCAAAATATTTTCTTGAAAATCTTGTTATGATTTCAAACTGAGCAACTGCAGGGAGCAGTTTATATTCAGGAAAATGACCATCGAAGAAATCACTTGTACCTGGTATAGAAAATTCGAGAATAACTGAATTTTCGTCTTTTGAAATAACTGTTTCATCTTTAATATCATGAGTATTAAATTCTGACATAAAAACCTCTTTATTCATTAAATAATGCTTCAATTTCAAGTTTATGCTTTTTTCCCTGTACATCTACAGGAAGTTTTTCCATAAATCGCCATTTTTTTGGAATAACAACATTTTCAAAAAACTTCATAAGATAGTCGTGAAAATATCTGTTAATTAAATATTTTTCCGTTTCTTTAAATTGCTCTTTACCTTTTGAATTCAAAACTAAGGCTGCAGCAAGATACTGTCTAACTTCGTTGCTTAATGCAACAACTTTTACATCTTCTACAAGTCCGCTTTCCAAAAGGCGGTTTTCAATTTCTGTCATGGAAATTCTTTTTTCTTCAATTTTTACAATTGAATCTGAACGGCCTTTTAATATAAAGCGGCCGTCTTCATGTATTTCTGCAAGGTCGGCTGTAGCAAAGCCTTCCGGATTTTTTATGTATGGAGAAATAATTCTAAGACAGCCATCATCTCCTAACCAGATTTTTGCGTTATCAAAAGGAGTCCAGATCAGGCCGTCTTTATCCTGCTGTCGGTAAGCAATTCCAGAAGTTTCTGTTGAACCATAAACTTCAAGCGGATAAAAATTAAAAAGCTTTCCACAGGAAACAGCAAGCTCCGGACTAACAGCACCACCGCTTGAAAAAATCCAGATATTTTTCATGTCAAGTTTATCTTCAACTTCAACAGTACGTTTAAGGAAGGCAGGAGTTGCAATCAATATATATTTTTCATCATTAAGCTTTTCAAATTCTTCAGGGAATTCAATTCGGTTTCTGCGGAAAGGAGTTCCGAGTGTAAACGGAAGAGAAATTCCAAATAAGAAACCATAAATATGATGCTGACTTACGGTTGTAATTAATTTGCGGCTTGTAATTTCGCGTGCCCATTTAGAAATAATAAAAGCATTGTCTTCTTCAAATTCCTTCATTCTTTGAGGAACAGCTTTTGGCTTTCCTGTACTTCCTGAAGTGAAAAGGAAAATTCTTGTCTGTTCTGAATTAATTTCTGGAGTTGTACGGTAAACTGAAGTTTGAGGAGCTTCTGCTTTTTCTATAATTTCCGGAATATAATCATTTTGAATTCCGTTTACTTTCTGATCAGTTAAGAAAATCATGTCAGGCTTGCGGACATCGGCCATAAAGCTTTCTGTAATATTCTGAGTAAGGTAAACTGCTTTTTTACACTGAAGCAAAGCGACAAAAGTACAAATAAAATACCAGTAATCTTCGCTGTGCAAAATATATTCATCAGCATTTTTACTTTCTACAAACTGTCTGATTTTTGCAGTATCTATTAAAAAATCTTTCCAGGTTTTATATATTTTTTTTGACCAGGTATCTTCAAAACAGAGAATATAATCATCTTTTCTTGAATCTGCATTAAACTTTGAAATAGGATATGCTTTGATCATTTTTTTGTCCACAATTTTTCTAATAATAAATTCTACTACAAAAAGAGTTCCCATAAGGATATAAGAAATACCGCCGTTATAGATTCCCCAGATTTTGCTGGACAATTCCGGTGATACTCCGAATAGTTTATCTGCAAAAGTTGTACAAAATGCAGCAGTTCCATTTAAAATAAAAAAACTGCACCATATTATAGTTACATTTCTGCAGTATTTATAAACCTGCTGTTCGTAGGAAGAACCTTTTATTGATTTGTCGCTCAAAGTTGCAAATCTAAAGATTATATTGGGCGGCATAAAAAGAGTGCTCCCAAAAATGAAGAGCAAAGTTATATTAATAACAACTGAATAAATTTTTAAGAAAAAATCTTTTCCGGTTATAAAACAAAAAAGACCGGCAAAAAGAAAAAGAACGGAACTGAGTAAAGGTTTCCAGTCCAACGCACTTTTTTTACCAGTCTTTTGCTTTCCTGTGGCACTTAAAAAAAATGCAGCAGCTAAGGCGACAATACATAAAGAAAGTATTTTTGTATTTACCTTAAAAATAACCAGCAATGAAAAAACCATTACTGGATAAATTGCTGCAATTATATAAAAAAGAGCCTTAAGGAACTTCTTCATATTATGGTATTTTTGTTATGCCATGTAAGGAACAAGTGCGTCTACAACATCCTGTACTGTTTTTACAGTCTTGAAAATTGAAGGGTCAACATTTCCTTTATCAGCAGGCATAAATTCCTTCATCTTAACAATCAAGTCGATTGAATCAATGGAATCCAAATCCAAGTCATCTCCAAGAAGTGCATCTGGAGTTACGTCACCTTCGTCCAATTCAAATTCTGAAACAAGAATACTCTTAAGCTTGTCAAAAATTTCGTCTTTAGACATAAAATTTCTCCTATTTATTTTTTTCACTGGAAATGTAATCTGCCAGTGCATTAACCGAAGCAAAGTGTTTTTTATTTTCTGAACTTTCAGCAGAAAATTTGATTCCAAATTTTTTCTTAAGTGCTACACCAAGTTCCAGAGCATCTATGGAATCAAGTCCAAGACCTTCACCAAAAAGAGGTTCTGAATCAACAATATTTTCAGGCTCAATATCTTCCAATTGCAGTGCAGAAATTATTGTCTTTTTGATTTCGTTTTTTAATTCATCCATCCTGAACCCTCAAAACACATTAATATATTTTTATAAGTTTACTATAAATAAAGAATAATTACAATAAGAAGACACTTGTTCAAAAGGTCGATGGAAACTGAGTGGCGGGGTTCGCAAAGAACTGTAAAAATATATAAAAAATTTTGAAACGTGGAAAATTTTCCGGCGAATAAATAAATTGCGAAGACCTGAGTGAATGAATGAAAAATTTTGAATCGGAGAATAATTCAGGTAATTAAAAAATCAATTTCGCGGCAGACTGTTCAGATATCAGAACATGAATAAAAACCACTTATTGCCGTTGCAAAAATAAATTTGATATATTTACTTAATGAGCGAAAATATTCAAACAGACACTTTATTAAACGGCTATAAAATTCTCCAGAATCCAAAGGCTTTTATGTTTGGAATAGATGCAGTTCTTCTGGCAAATTTTGCTTTATGTGAATTAAAGGAAGAAGAAAATATTTTGGACCTTTGTACAGGGAATGGAATAATTCCTCTTTTACTTGCTGGTTCAAAAAAAGTAAAGAAAATTACAGGCGTAGAAATTCAACAGGAAGCAGCAGAGCTTGCGCAGAAAAGTGTAGAAATAAATGAACTCAAAAATAAAATCTTAATTATAAATGCAGACTTACGAACGATAGTTAATAACAAGGGAAAAGATAATTCCCTGTGCAATTTTAAGAAACACAGTTTTTCGTGTATAACCTGTAATCCTCCGTACATGATTGCAGGTCATGGAAAAAATAATCCAACAGATGCAAAGGCAATAGCAAGACACGAAATTTTCTGTACGCTTGAAGATGTAATTTTTACCGCCGAACAATTGCTGGCAACTCATGGAAAATTTTTTATGATTCACAGGCCATTTCGTTTAAGCGAAATTTTTTCGATTATGGAAAAGTGTAATCTTGTACCAAAACGCATTCAACTAATTCAGCCGCAGGAAGGTAAGGAAGCAAATCTTGTTTTAATAGAGGCAAGAAAAAATGCAAATGTGGGACTTAAGGTAGAAAAAGTTTTAAATGTTTATGAAGCACAAAAAGAAACAGGCCTACAGAACACCCCTGAATTCTGTAAGCCTGCCCAAGAAGGAAAAGTTAAAAATGATAAAAAGTTTTATACAAAAGAAATACTGGAGATCTATAAATCTTTCAAATAGAAATCAAGCATTTTTAATGTACGGTTAATCGAAGCTTCGTCTGCCGGTAATGCAAACAAGCTGCCAACACCACTTTCCGGATTCTGTCTGACAGTTTCTTTTCTTGCAGCAATAGATAAATCTCTTTGCTGTAAAATAATATTGCAGATTCCTGAAGAAAGTTCACGAAGTTCTTTTTCTGTTTTGTTTTTAATTTTTTTGCAGTCGGCAAAAGCTTTTAAAACAGATTTTACTTCATCACAAAGTTTTTCAACTTCTTTCTGCACGGTGTTGAGTGCATTCAAATTAAAATATTGTTCTGAATGAACAAAAACATACATCTGGAAGAGAGGTTCGTTTTCATAAATTTCAAAAAAGTGTGTAATCTGTTTTTTGAAAAATGAAGAAAGAGTACATTTTGGAGATTTTATCTGCTCAAGAGAATTTTCCTGCAAAAGACATGCTTTTGCAATTTCCTGAGAACAGAATTCCAAAGTAGCTTCGTACATGGAATCTCTACTTTCAAAATGATTGTAAAGTGAGGCCTTCTTTATTTCCAGAATTTCTGAAATATCAGATAATGAGGTCGCACCGGCACTTTTTTCAAATGCAGAAGAAATAAATGCTTGAATGATTTTCTCCTGCGAAATATTCTTCTTACTCATATTATAAATATCGGTAACTAACGTTAATTAGTTTAATACAAATTTTATAAAAGAACGGAAAAAAATAGATAAAAAAAAACCGAATGTCCTAACTAACATTCGGTTTTTTAGTGTCACTTTTTGCAAAGCAAAAATGCGGATGGTTTCGAGTGCCTCAACCACCGCAGATTAAGCTTAATCTCTGCTTTTAATTATTACTGCATCACTTTGAAAGGATCTTCTGTGCGGTACATTTCGCGCAGCTTTGGCTTTTCAATTTTTCCTGTCGGGTTACGTGGAACAGGCGCAAAAATAATCTTTTTTGGTCGCTTGTACTTTGGAAGTTCCATACAGAAATTATTTACGTCTTCTTCCGTGCAGGTATAACCTTGTTTTACTTCAATAATTGCAGCGGCAATTTCGCCAAGGCGTTTATCTGCTAGACCAATAACGGCAACGTCTTTTACGGCTTCCATCTTGTGCAGGAAATCTTCAATCTGAACAGGATAAAGGTTTTCACCGCCAGTAATAATTACGTCTTTTTTGCGGTCAACAAGGTAAATAAATCCGTCTGGATCCATCATAGCCATATCTCCGGTGTAGAGCCAGCCTTCTTTATCCATAACTTCAGCAGTTGCTTCCGGATTTTTGTAGTAGCATACCATTACACCAGGACCAAAAACGGCAAGTTCACCAACTTCGCCCTGAGCAACTTCTTTTCTATGTTCGTCTACAATTTTAACCTTCCAGCCATAACCCGGAATTCCAATTGCACCAATTTTATGATCATTTCCAACGCCAAGATGAACACAACCAGGGCCAATACTTTCTGAAAGTCCGTAGTTTGTATCATAATCATGATGAGGGAAATATTTTTTCCAGTCTTCAATAAGTTTTTTAGGAACAGGCTGAGCGCCTATGTGCATAAGACGCCACTGATCAAGCTGGAAATCAGAAATTTTCAAATCGCCGCGGTCAAGGCTATCAAGAATATCCTGAGCCCAAGGAACAAGCAGCCATACGATTGTACAGCGTTCATCAGAAACAGCTTTTAAAACAGTTTCAGGTTTTGTACCGCGAAGCAAAACAGCCTTGCCTCCGGAAATTAATGAACCAAACCAGTGCATTTTTGCGCCTGTATGATAAAGCGGTGGAATACAAAGGAAAACATCATCCTTTGTCTGACCGTGATGATTCTGCTCAACTGCCGCAGAATGCATAAGTGCACGATGCTTGTGCAAAATTGCTTTTGGAAAACCTGTTGTTCCCGAGCTGAAATAAATAGCGGCTTCATCATCATCAGTAATTTCTATATTTAAATTTTCAGATGAATAATTCATTGCAGACATAAAATAGCTTTCCGAAAAACTTGGAGGAATTCCTTCTCCAACGTAAATCAAAAGCCGGCGCTGCATAATTTTTTCTGAAATAGCTTCAAGACGTCCGATAAATTCCGGCCCAAAAAATAAAACAGAAATATCTGCAAGATTCAGACAATAATCAATTTCATCCGAGGCATAACGGAAATTGAGCGGAACAGCTAAGGCTCCTGTCTTTAAAATTCCAAAATAAATTGGAAGCCATTCAAGACAGTTCATCATTAAAATTCCAACTTTATCTCCACGACGAACTCCGCGCTCCAAAAGATAATGAGCACAGCGATTTGCTTTTTCATTAAAAATACGCCAGCTGATTTCGCGGCGGTAAGGCAAATTCGGTTCAGGTTGAGTTAAGTCAAATTCTTTCCAGGTAATTCTTCTTGTATCCCTAACTTCAGGATTCAATTCAACAAGAGCACAGTCATTAGCATAAAGCTCTGCATTTTTTTCTAGATATTTTGTAATTGGCATAATAAAAGATTATAACGTACAAAAAATATTTCTGCAATTTTAATAATAATTTTTGGCGGGTGATTTAGCGGATGAATTTTTTTTTGTTTTTATTTAATATAAAAAAGACAGAGAGGAAAAATGAATAAAAAACTAAAATCTGTTTTATTCTGTTTTTATTTAATAATTGATTTTCTCGTTTTTATTTTAGCTATTATGTATAGAATGATATTGTATTTGAATATAGATCCTATTTTTGGTATTGATTTTATCATAGTTTATTATATTCTTTTAGGAACTTATTTATTAATCAATTCAATAATTGGAATTTTGTGGACTCGGAAGCATTCAGCAGATGTAGATTTTGAAATTTCTAATATGTGGTTTTTTCCAATGTATTTAATAAATATTTTAGGATTTTTTGTTTTAATGTTGCCTTTTTGCGCCGCATGTGGTTATTTTACAGACAAGGAATTTTTTGTAGCGGCGATGTTTCTGTTGATTTGTTTAATAATCATTTTTATGATTTTTGGACAGGTAAAGTGGGAAAAAATGATTGTCACATATTTGAACAATAAAACTATACAAAGATATATTTGTATAGAAAATCCAATAAAATGCATGTTAATAATTTTATTTTTATGTGCATTTGCAAGGCCATGGGTATAAAAATGAAAAAGTTGATTTTAAGTTTGATTCTGTTAATTTCTTCAGGAATTTTATTTGCGGAAGAATTATATTGTGATAATGATATTGCCAACAGATATGCGGAAACTTATCCGGATTATATAATCACAAAAAATAATGTAACAGTACATGATGATTTTCCAGGAGGAAAAGTTTTATTTAAGCTTAATGCGGGAGAAATTGTACACATAAAAGAATTCTTCAAAGAATCAGAAGAACTTGTAAAAGGTACATATGCATGGTGGTTTAAAATTTCCTGTTCAAAAGGCGAAGGCTATGTTTTGGGAAGATACATGACACCAAATTTTATTGAAGTTGATTTTGATGACAAATCAAATTCAGAATATATCTGCTACATGGCATATTTTAAATGGCGAATTCCTCATGAAACTGATTGGGTTAGCAAAAGATATGTGAAAGATGAATTTTTATATATAAGAGACAGAAATGTTTATTTAATTAATTCATCAACAAATCCAAAATTGACTTTGTTTAATGAAGAAACCCCTGTTACAGATTTTTCTGTATTTTTTTCTGTGGACTATGATACAGGATATGAAGATCCGACAATTATAGTCGTTTCTGAAAAAATTCAGATTGGTGAAACTTATTATGACAGGGCAAATTTATTTAGTTTTTATGAAACAAGCAGGGCCGAAAAGCCGTATTATTATTTTTGTGAAATTGTAAAAACAGATCTCTTTGATGAAGATGAAGTGGGAATACAGCCTTATTTAATTTTCCCGAAAAAAACATATAGTGTACGCTGGCGTGAATGGGAGAATAACGAAATAGATTATCATCTTTTTCCGTGTATATTCTTGGAAGTAAAAGAGCATATAAATAAATAAAAGAAAATGATTTAAATGGAGCCTGCATGAAAATATATTTAAAAAAGACTTTGATTTTTGTTTTTGGAATATTTTCTGCCTGCAATATTTTCGCCCAAAAAACCGGTGATTATACAATTTTGCAGGATGATGCAATAAGTCAAATAACAAAAGAATCAGTAATTTATTCCGAGGAATATATAAAAAACATAAATGAACTTTTAAAAATCACAAGAACAAATTTGAATCGCAAAAAAATCGAAACAATTCCAAAAGAACTTGAACGATTTTACGATTCAAATATTGAACACCAGGATTATGATTTGGTTAACTGGATGGCAGTTGATTCAAAAGAAGGTTTAAGGGTTAGAAAAAGTCCTTCTTTGAAAGCAGAAAAAATTTGTCTTCTTCCTGATAATTTTAGAGTAACAATAACTTGTCTTGGTCCGGAAGTTACAGTTGATAATATAAAAAGCGCGTGGGTAGAAATTCTTATTCCAAGATTTTTATGGGAAACTTCAGAACCTGAATTTGGCTGGGTTTTTGGCGGTTATCTTAAAAATTATGAATACAATATTTATGAAAGAACATATGACCAAGCCTATGAAAATTTTACTTTAACAGGTGAAATTTATTTTACAGCAGAGGATTTCATAAATTACGAATATAATATTCCTTTTAATTCTCCGCATTTATACGACATTTTAGACGGAAATTCTTTTTATGATCTTTATTCCAGTCAACAATTTAAATATATGGAAGATCATGATTGGGATGATGCAAAATGTGAAGAACATCTAAGAAGTATGGTACTGAACAAATTAAAGCTTGTTCAGGCTGGAATTTGCAAATGTAATAGAGAACTTTTTGGTAATTATATTTTTAATGAATATTGGGATATGGTTCAGGATATGCGCCAGATGCATCCTGTAAATCATATGCTTGTTACAGAATTTGGTTCAATTATTACGGGAGATTCTCTTAGTTTAAGTTCAGATAAATCAAAAATTACGTATACAAGTCCAAAGACAAATAAAGTTTATGAGGCAGAAATTCCTTCAGAATACACAAAAGATTTTAAAATAACCAAAAATGATGAATTAAGAATTTTTTCATATGAAAATACAAAAATTGATCTTCCGGGACCTTTAATCCGAATGCGGAAAAAGGTTTATGAAAACGATGTGATTTTCCATTTTGAATTTTTCTATTATTCAATTGTCGACGGAAAAATTGCAAAATTTCTGGAAGTTAAATCTTATTCGGATTTTATAGACGGTTATGGCGGCTATTTTTATGGTAGTTCAGATGATGATGAAGAACCTTATTTATGTATTTCATTTACCTGCATTTCATCTTTTTATGGAATGACACACGATGATGGTATTTTGTTTAGAAAATGTGAAGAATATCCATACATAGAAATTGCAATAGATACTTGCGATAATTTTGAAATTATTCAGACCGGCAAAACTTATAAATTATGGAATGATTAAAAAAAAGCTTTTAGAAAGTTGAATATTTTTATGGGTGCTTCCTGCTGCCAGAGGCAGCAGGGC
>CAMVBP010000004.1 GCA_947165795.1 uncultured Treponema sp. | reverse complement strand
CGGCCTTTGCTGTGTTGTTGAATTAAAAGCCGTAGAATATCTTGCAAGGGCAGAGCAGAGCAGATTCGGATTGAACCGTAAGCTTAAGCAGAAAGGCTATAATGATGTATATATAAAAAATGCCCTTGATTTTCTGGAACAGGCAAATTATCTGAGCGATGAGCGATATGCCCGCGCCTGGCTTAATACAAGAAAAATAAATCATTATGAAGGCCATTCAAGATTACTTTCTGAACTTCTTTCGAGGGGAATTCCTCGCGATGTTGCGCAGAATGCACTGCAGGAATTTTTTACGGAAAATGATGAAGATGAAATTTGCCTTAAAGCTTACGCTAAAGCCGTAAAAAATAAAAAAAGCGGCGATAAACTTATCGCCGCCTTAATTAAATCCGGATTTACACTAAAACAGATTCATAATGCCGAAAGTCAGCAGGAAATCTGAATCTATTCAAGCTTAAACTTATTGATGATTCCGTGAAGAATATCAATATTTTCTTTTGTTGTAGTAGCCTGATCAGAAACATTCTGTGTAGAAGAATTGATTTCTGTAACTCCGGCTGCCATTTCGTCCATGCTTCCGGAAACCATCTGTGTAATTTGAGAAAGGTTATCTGTAGCAGTTTT
The DNA here is from genome assembly GCA_947165795.1 of uncultured Treponema sp. Next base: position 26,065 of record CAMVBP010000004.1, on the reverse strand, counting down.
TACAAGCTGAACACCGTTCGAAATATCTTTTGATGTTGACTGAACCTGCGATGTAGAATCTGTTACTTCGTGGAGTGCAACAAGAACCTGTTTGGAAGCTTCCTGCTGTTCTTCCATAGCATTATCAATCTGCTTTACAAGCTCATCTGTAGAGCTTACTTTATCTGTAATCTGTTCAAATCCTTTTACAGAAAGTTCAGAAGATTCAACTACTCCGGAAATACTCTTTGTAATATCTGTAATATTTTCCTTAATTACTTTTGACTGTTTAGAAGAGTCTTCTGCAAGCTTACGGATTTCATCTGCTACAACGGCAAAACCTTTACCTGCTTCTCCTGCGTGCGCAGCCTCAATTGCAGCGTTCATGGCAAGAAGGTTTGTCTGAGAAGCAATCTGCGAAATTGCATTGTTTGCATCTGCAAGCTTTTTAGACTGTTCTGCCATGTTTGTAACCTGAACAGATACATCATTTTGTCTTGTTTTTCCGTCTTCTGTAATAGAAATGAGTGTTTTAAATTCTTCCGCCATTTTATTAATTGAACGTGTTACCGAATCAATATTTCCGATCATTTCTTCAATTGCGGCAGAAGATTCAACAATTCCGGCAGACTGATTTTCTATAAGGCCGTCGAGATTGCTGATTCCTGAAATGTTTTTGTTGAGTTCGTTTTCTACTTCGTATAAAGCCTGTGACTGTTTTTCTGTAGAATGCTTTACACTTTCGATGTTAGCCATAATTTGAGAAACGGCACTTGCAGATTGTTGAGAAGAAGAGGCAAGACTTAAACCAACTTCCTGCAGAGAATCGCTGGCTTCTTTTACATTGTTCAAAAGATCCTGCTGTGTTGAAACAAATTTATTGATTTCTGTTCCCATAGAACCAATTTCGTTATTTGTCTTTACAGGAATTCGGATTGTCATATCTGCAATTCCGGAATTTCCATTTAATGAACCGAATGCTATTACGTTTTTCTTTAATGGACGCATAATTGTCGCGGTTATAACAACAATTATTAATGAAATAATTATGTAAATTGTTAAAAGGATAAAAATAAGTGACTGTCTGGCAATTCAGGTTGATATTTCTTTAATATGACCAACAGAAATACCCATAAAGATCATTGTTTTTGCGCCGTCTTCGTTGGCAAGAGGAGCATAAACAGTTACATATGGAATTCCCTGAATTATATTGTTTCCGTTATAAGGAATTCCCTTTGTATAAACCTGTTCATAAATTACATCATTATTAAGCTGAGTTCCTACCAGATAATTTCCATTCGCGTCTTTAATAGTTGTAGAGGCGCGGATATCATCTACAAAGATTGTCATTACCACATCCATTTCTGAAGCATGGAGTTCAAGAAACTGTGTATTTGAAAGCTCTTTTTCCAGAACCAGAACATTTTCTCCCATTTTTGTTGCAGAAACAGCAAGGACTTCCTTTCCTTTTACAGAAACATATACCTTTGGTTTTCCGGAAAGAGCGGCATCTATAGCCATTCTCTCTGAATTTGTGGTAATAACTGTGCTTATATATGATTTAATTGTCTGTCCTCTTGGTGTAACATAAAGAGCATTGAATAATTTAAATTCATTTATAATCTTGTTAAGATCAATTGAATTTTCAATACTTTGAAGATCTATAGAAGAATTTTCGTCATTTAAAAATTCTGCAATTCCCAATAAGTTGTCTTTTTCTTCCTCTATTACATTGAACATAAGTTCAGGCATTTTAGAAACATTTTCGCGCTCAATTTCTGTCATAATTGATTGAGTTCCCTGAGAAAGGGCAAACCGAATAACTACTGTTCCAATTATAGAAACAATAAGTGCAGGAACAATTAATGTAACATAAAGAGTCTTTTTTTTCATTTTTTTAGATTCAGATTTAGCCATAAATACTCCTTTTGTTATTATCGGTATATAAAGAACCCCTTAATAAGCCTAAAACAACCAATAGTTCATTATAAAATAGTTCTAAAATAAGTAAAGTAAAAAACTATACAGAATTAGAATAATTTTTTATAAGATTCTCTCTGCCTTATTTTATAAATGGTGATTGATGTTTTTAAATTTGATTTTTTTTCTATTTTATTGCAATAATGCGCAGCACTTGCGCCGCGCCGACTGTGTATATAAATGCCAGAAAGAAATGCACGCACATGCTTGGTATAATTCCGCAAATATCAAAGTCTATATTGTGAGTTATTTTAATAGTTAATAGTTTACCACACTTAACCGTAAAAGCAAGAATTAACAAAGTCAAAAAAACATATTTATAAACGTTGAAAAACGAAAGTACTTGCATTATATTTTTGATATGAAAAAGTTATATATATTACTGATATTGTTTACCGTTCTTTTGCTTGCATCATGCAGCCAGAAAAAATCTGAAAATTCAGAATCTACAGAAAATAAAAAAACTGCTCTTACACAGGAACAGTTTCTTGCGAATAAGCTCAAAGAGTATCTTGATGCGAATCCGTTGTTTCTTGGATTTTATTCAAACGGTGATGGGAATATAACTGAATACCGCCTTGAAGGTGATAAAGTCTATAGAATTGAATATAAATCAATAGACGGAGAATACCCCGAAAAAGCAAAATATGAAGTTTCCATGTACCCCAATCATAGCGATCCGAATAAATGGGAGCCTGTTTTTTACAATTCAAGCGATGTCCTTTATGATATTTACCTGAATATTAATCGTTATGACACTTTTGAAGAAGCTGTCATGGCAAACTACACGCATGATTACGGTCCCGGAGTAAAAATAAAATCCGTGACGGCAACTTCAACGCTTGGTGAAAAATACTCCGCAGAAAACCTGATTGACGGCAGCTGGAAATCTTGGGCAGAAGGAGAAGAGGGCAGCGGAATTGGAACAAAAATCACATTTGAGTTCGAGCGTCCGTTTCGTTTTGCAAATGCTACGAATTATGCCTGCATCGATATTGTAAACGGCTATGGAGATTTGAAAAATTTCCATCAGAATAACCGCGTAAAAGAAATGAATCTTTGGATTGACGATGACCCTGTTCCTGTAAAAATCATGCTGCATGACCGGCATGTCGGGCAAACGATAGTTCTTAGAAAATATCTTGGAGACCGTTATGTCAGTAAACTCACTTTTGAGATTCTTTCTGTCTATCCCGGCTCAAAATATGATGATACGTGTGTTGCAGAAATCCATCTAGGCTCGTATTTGGACGATGATTATATCATGCCTTTGGATCCATACTATGCAGAAGTAATCTATGCCTATTGCAGGGATTTAAAAAATGATACGAAACATTTCCGCTTTAATAATGGCAATCTGGAAAAGTTTTACGACAATAGACATGATGCTGATTCGGATTGGAGAATCCTTACCCTGCTTCCCCCAAGTTCCTTAACTTTCTACAATATTGATTTGGACGGTGACACGCCTATAATCGTAACGCCGGGCGAGGTGCAGAATCAGAAGCAGAGAGAAGAGAATATAGATACAGAATTTGGAGTGCCGTGTCTTGCATTCTACAAAGACTTTAAGCTTTATGTATATAAAAACGGCAGCTGGAAGGAAACAGAAAAAAATTACATAGTTTCTGAAATTGAAAAAGTTGTTTCAGAGCACGAGGGGCAGTATTTTACTTTTAGTGAACTGACTACTTCAAGCTTGTATGCTGATGTAAATGACGGAGAGAATATAAACTATTCGATTAAAAATCCAAAGTCAAGTAAATACATTCAGCTTATGTTTTATTCGGATATGCCTGTACTTTTTAATGATTCTGATGATGCAGACCGCTATATTTTCGAATATGACGGAACAAAATACGTATTGAGCAAATAGTCAGATTACCGGGCATGTCCCGGCAATCTGACTGATAATTACTCAGCCGGTTATTTTTTGAGATTTTTGCTTTCTATATATATTAGTTTTCCCTGGAAATCGCCCCAATCACGCTTTATTGCAAAACCGGCATTTTCCAGCGTTTTTCCGCTTAAAATCTGTTCCGGGAAGTCCTTCTGGTCTTCATCCGGGAATGTGATACGATAATCTGCATCCTGAATTAATCCTGCAACTTTTATAAAACGGCTTTTATAATTCGGATGATTCAATACCTGTACAAAAGTTACCAGAGCTCTTGTCTTATCTTTAGAAATGCAAGCCCAGCAGTCTGCATCTGAATCTTCTGCATTTATTCCGTTTGAGCCGCTTAATATTCTCTGATAATCGCCGTTTCTAACCAGATCTCCGTATTTTTTATAAAGTTCAATCTGATGAGGAATTAACGAGCGGTCTTCCTGAGAAAGTTTAGTTATATCAAGCTCGTATCCAAAAGTTCCGCTTAAGGCAACATAACCTCTGGTTTTAAATGGAGTAACTCTTCCTACGGCGTGGTTCGGGCATACAGATACATGAGCACCCATTGTAGATAGAGGATAAATAAGCGCAGTTCCTTCCTGAATTGCAAGCCTTTCATAAGCATCAGAATCATCACTGCACCAGATTTGCGGACTGTAATAGAACATTCCAGGGTCAAATCGGGCGCCTCCACCAGAACAGTTCTCCAGAAGAAGCTTTGGAAATTCTGTAATAAGACGTTCCTGCAGCTCATAAACAGCAAGCACGTATCTATGATAAAATTCACCGCATCTGTCGCTGGAAAGCTCAGGAGAACCAATATCTGAAAGCTGACGGTTCATATCCCATTTTACGTATTCAATATTTGCTGAGCGCAGGATTTTTGCAATGCTTTCATATGTATAATCGCGGACTTCTTTTCGGGTAATGTCCAGCACCAGCTGCTGGCGGCTCATTCCAGGAATACGACCTGGAATTTGAATTGCCCAGTCCGGATGAGCACGGTATAAATCTGAATCCGGAGAAATCATTTCCGGCTCAAACCATATTCCAAATTTAAGTCCGATTTTATTTACTTCATTTACAAGATGATTTAATCCGCCGTTTATTTTTTCTTCATTAACAATCCAGTCGCCAAGGCTGTTATTATCAAAATTACGTTTTCCAAACCAGCCGTCATCCATGACAAGCATTTCTATTCCGTCTTTTTTAGCTTCTCTTGCAATATCAAGAAGTTTTTCTGTATTAAAATCAAAATAAGTTGCTTCCCAGTTATTAATTAAAACAGGGCGCGGAGAATTTTTGTAAGGTGAACGTATAAGGTGATCGCGATACAAATCATGAAAAGTACGACTCATTGAATTTAAGCCATTGTCTGAATATACAAGAACAGCCTGCGGTGTGTCGAAGGCTTCTCCAGGATTCAGTTTCCAGCAGAAATTATCAGGATTAATTCCCATTACAACACGGATTGAATCGAACTGATTTTTCTGAACGTCGGCTATGAAATTTCCTGAATATATAAAATTTACACCCCAAACACGTCCGTTATTATAATCTGCATTATGATCAAGCAAAGCAATAAAAGGATGTTCCTGATGACTTGTTTCTCCCCTCATTGAACAGACTCCCTGTTTTCCCTTGTGAACAGGATGACGTTCAATATGGCGTTCCCTTGCCCAGGAACCGTGCAGTGTAATTACGTCAAAATTGTTGTCATCAATATCAAAGGAAGCAGAAAGAGCCTTTTTTAAATAAACCGCATTTTTGCTTTTGTTTTCTATGCGGGCTGAACGGATAATTGCATCAAGATTTTCAAAAACTGTATAAATTAAAGTAACTTCAACATTTAATACTTCATCAACAGCGGTAATTTCCAGACGGCAGGAATTGTCCTTGTTTCCAAAAACAGCCGGAAGCCCCGGAAGACCTTCTGTTCCCTGTAGAATTTTATGAGATTTATATTTGAGTTCAATAGCGTTGCAACCGTTTTTATCTGTAACAGCCAGAGCCGATTCCCTAAAATCTCCAACTCCGTCGGTCGGCATTTCCTGAGGAATATAATCAAGGAAAGAATGTTTTTCCCTGTATACCGGAGAATCTGCAAACCAGTATTCTTTCGGACGGCTCAGATATGTAAAATCATCATCACCAAGCTTTGAGCCATAATATGAATGAATTATGTATTGGCCGTTAGCTTCTCCGCCCGCATTAACAAGAGAAATTCCGTAAGTAGAAGAAGGCGTATCTATACGGAAGCTCTGAAATTCTTTATTAAATGAAATCTGCTGCATTTTTTATTCCTCATTATTTCCCAACTTTTGAATTGCAAGCATTACATCCTGAGTTTCGGTCTTTAATTTTTGAGCTACAGAATTTACGGATTCTTCAGATTCCTGTAGATTTTTTATAGCTTCAATTAATTGTTCTCCACTCGAACTTTCCTGAGAAACCGCTTCTTTTACCTGAAGTTCCTGTTCTCTAACCTGCGTTGTTAATTCTACAATATTTTCAAATTCTTTTTGAGTACTTACGGTCTTTCCATAAGCATTATCAATAAGTTGTTTGATTTTATTAAGTACGTCATTAATGCTTTTTGCCTGATTACTTGAATCTTCGGCAAGCTTACGGATTTCGCCTGCAACAACTGCAAAGCCTTTTCCAAATTCTCCGGCGTGAGCAGCTTCAATAGCCGCATTCATAGCAAGAAGGTTTGTCTGGCTTGCAATCTGCTGAATTACATGGCTCATTTCTACAAGGCCTGCTGAATTATGTTCAATTTCCGAAACAAGCACAGAAACATCTGCAAGGTTTGTTTTACCGACTGTAGTTGCATTTCCTAAAGCTTCTACTGCAACTGCATTTGTTTCCAGAATTGTGTTGATTGCGTTGATTTTTTCTACCATAAGTTTTACTGCTTCGGAAGAACTGTTAACTGCAATATTCATATTTTCTGTATTAAGAACAAGTGACTGAACATTTACCTGAGAATTTTTAAGTTCATTTACACTTGTGTCTGTAATGTGCTTTACAGAAGTATGAAGTTTTTCCTTTAATTCCTTTTCATGCTTTTTGACATTTTCATTCAATAAATAATGGTGGCAGTTTTCGTATTTATTAATTCCGTTAAAAACTGCAATTGCCATTTCTTCACAGGATGAATAACCGCAGGCTCCGCAATTCAAAAAGTCAGATTTTTTTGTTTTACCCATTACAAGATAAATATTCTGTAATTCTTCCTCAGTCGGTATTCTGATATTTGAACTGAAGGTTGAACTTCGGTTTGTATATTCGCGGGTGTAAATATCCGGCTCCCAGTATTTGTTGATTGATTTTTCGAGTTTTCTTTTTCCAAAAAGCGTTTTTGTTTTTAACTGCTTTTTTCGCGATTCACTTCGTTTTTCAATATAGTTTTCAAGTTCATCAAGAGGAACCTTCTGATTAATTGTTCCGGCACCGCAGTTACATCCGCGCTCACAATTTAAACAGTCTACAAGCTGATAGTTGCTTTTTTTGCCGTTTGCCAGAGATTCAGACAATTCCTTAAAATATTCGGTCATTGTCGGCTGGCCTTCAATTTTTCTTGTTTTAGAGCTTATTCCAGGTACAAAACGTTCTGCAGTGCGAAGGAGGCCGCCTGGCGTTGAATAAAGGACGGCACGTTCAGCCGGCGGGTTGTCGTATTTTGTTTTCGGAAAATCATCAAGCTTAATGTTATTTGCTTCAAGATATGAACTGATTGAAGCCATGGTAACATTAAAATCTCCAAGTCCATTTTCATCAAATTCATGGCGCTTTGCATAACATGGAGAAATTGCAGCCATTTTAAAATTCTTATACTGCGGATAAAAATTTTTTATTAATGCAAAAGTGTGTGCCATTGGAGAATCTGCAGGAGAAAGGTAAGGAATAAGATCCGGTTTATAAAGTTCAATCCAGCTTACAAGTGCAGGACAAGGCTGGCTTATAACAAGCTCCGGCTTATTACGTTTTAAAAATTCAACATATGATTTTGTTGTAAGTTCAGCTCCGAATGAAACATCAAAAACTGCTTTTACACCAATAGATTTAAGCCATCCGTTTAATTCAAGGTCTTTTCCACGGAAATTTGCAGCCGCAGCTGGCGCAACAATTGCGAGCACATTTTCGTGTCGCTTTAAGGCATTCATAAATTCTTCAAAATCATCAATACCTTTTCTGGCTTCATGATCACAGGCGGCAATACAACGTCCGCAACCAACACAAATTTCGGAATTAACTTTAACAAAAGAGCCGGAAGCATCATTACAAAATTTAGACGGGCAAACTGCAATACAACGGTGGCAGTTTACACATTTTTCCGGGTCGACATAAATTACAGCCTTTAAGTTTTCCATATTTGCATCCTATAAAATAAAATTTGAAAATCATTATGAAATAAGAAAACTTTTTAATATGTGAATTTTTTGAAAAGTAAAATATATTATACCACTTTAAAATTAAATGTGCTAGAATTATTTGATTATACAGAAGTAATGCAAAAAATATTTACGGCAGGTTTTAATATGAAAAAATATACATGTATATTTTTATATTTGTTATTATGTATTTTACCAATGTTTTCCCAGAAGATAGCGGTTTTGAATGGGCCGTCTTCTATTCCCTGCGCTTATCTTATGGAAGAAAATTCTGAATATGATTTTGAAGTTTGTGCTTCGGCTCAGATTGCTTTACCAAAGCTTATTAAAGGCGAAGCCGAAATCGGATTCCTTCCTCCGAATGTTGCGGCAAAGGTTTACACCGAAAATAATCAGGCAGTTATTTGTCTTGGAGTTTGCGGCAATGGAAATATTTTTCTTATTACAAAAAAAGATTTTTCTGATTTATCCGAGCTAAGTAAAAAAAATGTAGCCTGTGCCGGACAGGGCGCAACTCCGGAATATGTAACAAATTATATTCTTTCCAAAAAACAGATTCAGGATGTTAGTCTGGACTTTTCTACTCCAAATGCACAGATTGCTCCAATGTTAATTTCCGGGAAATTTGATTATGCAATTGTTCCTGAACCGTTTGTTTCTGCTGCAATGAATTCAGATTCAGAAGTAAAAAGCTATAGCCTTAGCAAGGAGTTTTCTGAAGTAACCGGCGGAAAAGATTTTCCGATGACACTTTTAGTTGTAAATAAAAAATATGCAGAAAATCACAAAAAAGAAATTTCTGAGTTTATAAAAAAATACGAAAAGGCAGTAAAAAGAACCTTGGAAAAACCTGCAGAAACTGCAGTTCTTGTAGAAAAACATGAGCTTGGCTTAAAGGCTGCGGTTGCTCAAAAGGCAATTCCTAATTGCGCATTCACCTGGAAGCCTGCAAAAAAATCTAAAGCAGATATAGAAATGCTTTTAGAAATTTTTAATCAGGCTTTGCCGGATTCAGGATTCTATTATTAATAATTCAAGTGGATTTCGTAATATGAAATTGAAAAATGGCGGAAAGATAATTTTTAAGAAAATCATAATTCCAGTTTTCTCTGTTTTAATAATTATTTTTTCATGGCAGCTGGCTTCCATAAAAATAAACAGTCCGCTTATTCTTCCTTCATTTTTTAAAGTCTGCAAAGATTTTTTTGCTTTAATTCAGACAAAGCTTTTTTATGTACAGCTTTCAAAAACTTTTCTTCGTGTAATCTGTGCATTCTGTTTTTCTATTTTTGCAGGAATTATTTTTGGATTTTTCTGCGGCAAATTTCAAACCGTTAAAAAACTTATTTCGTTTCCGCTTGCAGTTCTGCGCGTAACTCCGGTTGTCGCTTTAATTTTAATTCTTGTATTTTCTTTATCATCTTCGGCTGTTCCTATTGTCGCTTCTGTATTAATGACTTTGCCGGTGATTATAACGACAATAACTGAAGGTGTGGAATTATTTTTTAAGAATCTTCAGATGAATGAAATGACACGGATTTTTGGATTTACAAAAAAACAGAAATTCTTTTATGTATTAATTCCGTCTTTAAAACCTTATTTAAAAAGTTCAGTATTTTCCAGCTTTGGAATGAGCTGGAAAGTAGTTGTTGCCGGAGAAGTTTTGTGCCGCCCGCGCTTTGCCTTAGGAAGTGCACTTGCAGATGCTCAGGTTCATTTGGAGACATCTTCCGTAATGGCTTATACGCTTGCACTGATTTTATTCAGTTTTATTTTTGAACTTATTTTAAAATTTTTATGTTCAGAAAAAAAATATTCAGAAGGAGATTCAAGACCCGATCCGGAAACTTACATACCGCAAATTTCTGAAAACGAAAAGGTTGCATTAATTGCGCCGAGCGGTTTTGGAAAAACAACTCTGCTGGATTATTATTCAAAAAAATATAATGAAGTTTCTTATTGCTTTCAGGAAAACCGTTTAATAGGAGAGTGCACTGTTTTTCAAAATATTGTAATTCCGCTTTTAAATAAATATGAAAAAATAACTGCGGAACAGCAGGCTGAATATTTTATAAAGAACCTTGCGCTTGAAGAAAAGAAAAATGTAAAGGTTAAATTTTTGAGCGGCGGACAAAAGCAGAGGGTTGCACTTGCAAGAGCCCTGGCTTTTCCTGCAAAAATCCTGCTTTTGGATGAAAGCTTTAATGCGCAGGATTATGTATTAAAAAAAACAATTATGAACTTTATAAAAGCTGAACTGGAAAAGAATTCAAAAAACTTGATATTTGTAACTCACGATGAAGAAGACGGAAATTATCTTTGCGATAAAGTTATAAAACTCTCAATTTCTACGACTTGATAAATCATTTATAGTGAGATATTCTTAATTATTATGCGTAAAATTACTGACGGCCTGGTTTTTAAATTTGCTATTGTAATGGCATTTTTCGCATTTATTACCTTGAGCCTTACTGGTTTTATTACTTATGTTAGTCAGACCAGAGTTTATAAAAAGCAGAGTTGTGAAGAAATCCAGAGTTTAGGATATTACTTAAAAGAACTGATTCTTGCTCAGGGCGAAGATTTTATAAATTACCAGCAGTGCTATTTTGATTATTATAAAGATGCAAATATTCCTTATGATTTTTCGGATACAAAAGAAGCTGAAGATCAGTGGCTTCAGACTTTTTCAGAAGAGCATCCCGGAAAAATCTTTGGTAAAGACATTACTTTTGAAGAGCTTTCAGAAAGAGCAAGACTGGCATGGTTTATAAAAAATCACGAATACTGGCTTTTAACTTTTGAATCTGCAAGAGCGGCTTTTAACATTCCTTATACTTATTATCTTGTTCCAAAAGAAGGAATTTTTAATATCGTTTACATGATTGATGGAGAGCGAACCTCAAAAGAAGTAGACGGGAAAAATTATCTTTATCTTGGCGATGAATATTACAACGATCCGATTGTCTACAGAGTTGAATGGGATACCTGGCTTACGGGCGAAGAACAGCATGAATTCCAGATATGGAATAATGCATGGGGCCATACTTATGCGTATTATGTTCCGTTGATTATTAACGGTCAGAAAATGGGAATTATCGGAACAGAGGTAGAAGTTGCTTCTGTAAATCAGAAAATTCTACAATCAACAAATCTGCAGATTATAATTATGGGAATTGTTCTTTCTATCTGTGTGATTTTAACAATGCTGTATCTTAAGTTCCATTATATAAGACAGATTATTTTCCTCGATGAAAGTATTTCTGAATATGCGTCAAATAAAGATTCAAAAATAGCGGCCAAGATAGAATGGAAGATTCACGGAAAAAGTGAAATTGCTCAGCTTGCCTATAAAGTTTCTGCCATGATTCTTGAAATGGAAAATTATATGAAGAATCTTTTTTCTACGCAGCAGGAATTGGATTCTGCAAAAAAACATGCACAGGAAATGGACGCGCTTGCTGTTAGAGATGCGCTTACTGGAATTAGAAATAAAACTGCATATGATAAAGAGATTTCCCTGCTTGATGAAAAAATAGCAAATGGCCTTGATGAATTTGGTTTTGCGATGGTAGATTTAAATAACCTTAAACTCATAAATGATACTTACGGACATGAGCAGGGAAATGTTGCCATTAAAAAGTTAAGCGCAATTATATGCCGCGTATTCTGCCATTCGCCGGTTTTTAGAGTTGGTGGTGATGAATTTGTTGTTATTCTGTTAAATAACGATTTAAAAAATATTAAGACTCTGGAAACAAATTTTTACGATTCATTGATTCAGTTTGATACAAAGCTTGAACCTTGGGAAAATGTTTCTGCCGCCTTGGGTTGGGCAGTTTTTGATAAGTCAAAAGATTTTTCTTCTACAGATGTTTTAAAGCGTGCAGATAAAAAAATGTACGAAAGAAAAAAAGAAATGAAGGCAATTAGAAATTCAAGATAAAAAAAATAAATATAAAAAAGAGGATTTTATGAAACCGTATGAACACAAAGTAAATTATTATGAAACTGATAAAATGGGAATCACTCACCATTCAAATTATGTAAGATGGATGGAAGAAGCCCGAATTGATTTTTTGGATAAGCTTGGCTGGAGTTTTATTAAGCTTGAAGAAGAAGGAATTTCTTCTCCAGTTATGTCGATTGAATGTGCGTACAAAAAGCCGACAACTTTCCCGGATGTTGTAGAAATCAAAGTTACAATCGAAAAACTTTCTGCAGTAAAATTAATTTTTGCCTATGAATTTTCTGCACGAGGCGAAGTAGTATTTACAGGAAAAAGTTCACACTGCTTCCTCGATGAAAAAGGCAGCCCTGTAATTCTTGAAAAACGTTATCCGAAGTTTTATGAAGATTTGAAAAATTTCTTTTCTGAAGGAAAATAATTTCTAACGTAAGTTTTTATGGGCCGCGAAATTGAATTAAAAATTCCATTATCAGATTCTCAATACGATTATATTCTTTCTGTGATTTATGGAAAGAAAAATATTTCGGGATTTTCATTTGATAATTCGCGGCTTTGTAAAATTGAAAAAGATGACGAATATTTTTCTCGATATTCTTCGCGTGAAGAAAGCCGAGAAAATGGCGAGCCTCAGGTAATCAGAATCCGCAGTGAAAAATCTGTTGCTGAAAATTTTACTGCGAATGAAAATTGCGGCGCACAGAAAAAATCATATTTTTGCATTAAACGAAAAGTGATTGAGAACGGAATTGAACTGAACAGCGAAAACGAAACCTTTGTAGAAAATGCAGATGTAATTCGTGATTTGCTTGAACTTTCCGGATATTCTAAATTTTTTGAAAAACAAAAAAATGCAGTTTCTTCTTATTGCCATGCATCTGAACTTTTGAATTCAATTTTTCATCTGGAACTTGAAATTGTAAATAATTTAAAGTATATCGAAGTTGAAGTAACAGATGAAAATGAAGAAGCGGATGTCGTTCGTAAAGCTCTTGAAAAATTTGTAAGCGCTTTTGGGCTCGATGCTTCTTTAAAAGATTCACGCAGCTGGATGCAGATTCTTGGAGCGCCGGTAAAATGAAACGTTGCGTAATAATTTCTGCCGGCGAAATAAAGAATTTTAAGCTGGTAAAAAAATATCTTTCATCTGAAGATTATTATATTTTTTGCGACGGCGGCTTAGCCTATGCTAACAAACTCGGAATAAAACCTGATTTAATTACCGGCGATTTTGATTCCTGCAAAAAAAGTGATTTAAAAAAATATTCAAAAAATTGCGAGACAATACAACTCCCGCGTGAAAAAGATGATACGGATACTTTGTTCGCCGTAAAAACTGCATTGAATAAAGGCTTTGAAAATTTTCTTTTGCTCGGTTCAATGGGCGCCCGTTTTGACCATGCAGTTGCAAATGTTTCTGCCTTACTTTTTTTGTATGAAAAAAATATTCACGCAGAGATTCTTGATGATTTTGGATTTTATGAAGTTGCGGGAAAAAATCCAGTTTTTATACAAGATTTGTTTTCGTATTTTTCTGTGCTTACACCTTTTGGAAATGCGCGCAAAGTAAATATTAAAAATGCAAAATATCCTTTAACCGACGCAGATTTGTTTTCAAGCTTTCAGAGCCTTGGAATAAGCAACGAAGTTATTCCTGGTCAAAAAGCAGAAGTTTCCTGCGGCGAAGGATATGTGCTTGTTTCAAAAATATTTTAACCGCAGATGCTCTGTGCGTATTTTACACTTTCCATTGCATCTTTTGTGTATGCATCGGCGTGAATCTTATCTGCATAATCCTGATTCAAAACCGCACCTCCGACAAATACTTTGCACCACGGAGCTTCTTTATGAAGAAGCTTGATTGTATCTTCCATAGCGCCAACTGTTGTTGTCATCAGTGCAGAAAGTCCTGCAAGCGGAGCATGTTCTTTTACAACTGCATCACGAATTGCTTCCGGCGGAACATCTTTTCCTAAATCAATTACCCGGAATGAATAATTTTCAAGAAGAACTTTTACAATATTTTTTCCAATATCGTGAATGTCGCCTTTTACGGTTGCAATTACAATCGGACCTTTTTTCTCTCCGGAAACGCCTTTCTTTTCAAGTTCATCTTTAATAACTGCGAATGCCTCTTTTGCAGCATCGGCCGCCATCAAAAGCTGAGGAAGATATGCTTTTTTCTGTTCAAAATCTTTTCCGATTATGTCGAGCGCCGGAATGATTTTTGTGTTAATAACATCCATTGCACTCATTGCTTCCTGATCAGCTGTTCTTGTGAGCAGAGTTAAAGTTTCTGATTTTGCGGCTTCCTTTAAACCTTTTATGATTGCTTTTGTAAGCGGAGGAAGATTGCTTTTTGAATTGTCTGCACTACCTTGCGAATTCTGGGCGGCAGGAGCAGCCGAAGCGTTTTGAGCAATCAGCTGAGAATACGTATCTGCAAAACCAATGTAGCCAAGGCACTGACTGTCCATTCCGCTAAGAGTTTTAAAACATGTCCATGCCTTCATCATTTCATTTGCATTCGGATTCATGATTGCCGCGCTTAAGCCGTTCTGCATGGCCATTGTAAAAAATATTGAAGTAATATGCTCGCGGAGCGGAAGACCAAATGAAACATTTGAAACTCCAAGAATTGTTAATCCGTGCTTCTTTTCTTTTACGTATTTTACAGTCGCTAGAGTTGCAATTGCAGCCTGGTCGTTTGCACTTACAGTCATTGCAAGCGGATCTATAATAATGTCCTTTTCGCTGATTCCATATTCCTTTGCCGTTGCATAAAGCTTTTCAACAACGGCAATTCTGTCTTCTGCGTTTTCGGCAATTCCACTTTCATCAAGTGCAAGAGAAACAACCATTCCGCCATATTTTTTTACGAGCGGGAATACCTGCTCCATGACTTCCTGTTTTCCGTTTACAGAATTTATAAGCGGTTTTCCGTTGTAAAGACGAAGTGCTTTTTCCATTGTAACAGGATCTGAAGTATCAATCTGAAGAGGAAGGTCTGTAACAGTTTGAATTTCTTTGATAACTGTCTGCATCATTTTGCATTCATCAATTTCAGGAAGACCAACGTTTACGTCCAGAACGTGAGCGCCTTTTTCTTCCTGCGCAATTGCTTCATTCAAAATGTAGGAAATATCATTGTCGTTTAATGCCTGTTTTAATTTCTTTTTTCCTGTCGGGTTAATTCTTTCACCAATCAAAATCGGTTCTTTTCCAAATTCAACAATTCTTGTTCCCGATGTAATAACTGATTTTTTCAGTTCATGATTTTTTTGCGGCAGTTGAATATCCTTTGATTTTTTTACAAGAGCCTTTATAAATGTTGGATTTGTTCCACAGCAGCCGCCTGCAATTGCCGCACCCTGTTTGCAGAAATCGCTTACAATATCAGAGAATTCTTCAGCACCAACATCGTAAATTGTTTTTCCGTTTTCGCTTTTTGGAAGTCCTGCATTCGGCTTTACAAGAATAGGCAGGTTAGTCGATTCTAACAGACGTGTAACTATCGGCTTCATCTGTTCAGGACCAAGACTGCAGTTTAAGCCTAAGGCACTTACGCCAAGACTTTCAAGAACAGCGGAACAGATTTCCGGAGTGCTTCCAGTCAGAGTTTTTTGTCCTTCATCGTAAACCATGGAAGTGATGATTGGAATAGTTTTTCCTGTTTCTTCCATTGCTTCTTTTGCGGCGATGATTGCAGATTTTGCTTCGTACAAATCATTCATCGTTTCAATGAGAATTAAATCAGGATTATTTTTAAGAGCAATTAAAAATGTCTTTTTAAAGAGGAGAACAGAATCTTCAAACTCAAGGTCGCCAAGTGGCTTTAAAAGTTTTCCACATGAACCAATATCAAAAGCAATGAATCTTGGAGTGTCAGCGGCATTTTCTGCGGCATCTTTTTCCATAATAAGCTGGCGCGCTTTTTCTGCGTTTACAAATGCGGCATTGATAACATCTTCAAGAGAATGTTTTCCGTCGGTTCCTGTAAATTTTGTTTCAAAGGCACCGAATGTATTTGTGTTGATTATATTTGAGCCTGCAAGATAATAGCCGTAGCCTAACTGAACGATTTTTTCAGGCTGCTCAATATTCCAGTTTTCAGGAAGTTCACCGGGCTTTAATCCCTGCGCCTGCAAAACGGAACCTGTTCCACCGTCAAAAAATAAAATCTGTTTTCCTAAATATTCACTGATTTTTTTCATGAGTGTATTTTATACTTTTTTAGTAGATTTGTCTTGCGGGTATTAAACGTGTAAAGATTTTGTATTACTTATTCCAACAAATGCAGTTACAGATTTTTCCGGAGACATAATTAGAGAATCATTTAAGGTAAGCGCAAGATTTTTCTGACATTGTAAAAGTTCAAAAAATATTTTCTGAACTTCAAGTCCAACGTCACCAAAACCCGGGCTGTATCTTGGACGGATAAAATTATTATTTTTTTCTTCTTCATTTTGAAAATGCTTTTGCAGCAGCTCTACATACTGTTCAATATACATTGCTCCGCCAGCCTGAAGCATTACAGATTTTGCCGGATTAATTTTTGAAGTTTTTTGAATAAGCTTATCAACTTCGGGACCGAGAGTTGCCGCAAATAAAATTACGCTGTGGCAGCCTTTTAGATTTAAAGTTAAATGATGACTTTTAATTTCTTTTCCTGCGAATCTAATTATTTCTTCATCGCAGTTTTCCCCGCCGCTTCCATCTGCATCCAGAGAAAATTTTGCATATACAGCACGACAGTTAATTTTTTCTCTAAGTTCATTTACAGCGCTTTGTGCAAGTTCCTGCATCTGCAGGTCGTTAATGCTTTCTGTTACAAGAGTCTGGCGTGAATAACCTGCATATCTATAAAGTTCATTAAAATCCGGAGGAACATCTTTTGAACTTAATCTGTGCTGAAAAATCATTGTTTAAATATAGAGTATTGAAGATTTTGTTGCAACAAACTTTTGTTTTGATTATACTCGATTTTATGAAGACTTTTAAAAAATCATCCATTATTGCATTTTATTTTGCAATTTTTTCGTTTTTATTTTGTTTGGTTTCCTGCAACAATTCAGAAAAAAAATCATCAGATAATTCTGAAGTAAGAATTGTTTCTCTTGGACCAGCTGCTACAGAAATTATTTTTGCAATTGGCGCTCAGGATCAGCTTGTTGCAAGAACTGATTTGTGTGATTATCCTGCCGAAGTAAGTGAATATCCATCGGTTGGCGGATTTACAGGAAATGCAATCAGTCTGGAAGCTATTATTTCTTATGAGCCGACTCTGGTTTATCTTTTTGCAGGCATGCACGACTTTTTAATTAAGCCGCTGGAAGATGCCGGAATTAAAGTTTATGTTTCTGATGCTTCATCAATTGAGGCTGTAAAAAAAGAAGTCCTTGATATTGGAGAACTTACTGGCCACGAAAAACAGGCTCAGAAAGTTGTAAAAGAAATGGACAAAAAATTAGATGCCGCTAAAAAGCTTACAGAAAAAGAATCTGGTAAAAATGAAGAAAATCTTCCTACAGTTTATTGGGAAGTTTGGCATGAACCGATGATGAGCGTTGGGAAGAATTCTTTTATTAACGATATTATTCAGTATGCCGGCGGAAAAAATATTTTTGCAGATGAAGAATCTTCTTATCCGATGGTAAGTGAAGAAGCTGTTCTTTATGCAAATCCGGATTACATTTTCTATACAGGAGACGGAATGGGAGGCGGTAAGCCTTCTGAAGTTTTTAATCCTCCAAAAGGAATTTATTACATGGGAGATGATGACGGTTTTGTACGATCTTCTCCTCGTGTTGCAGATGCCGTAGAAAAGCTTTCTTTAATTCTTTGGGGAAAAAATTAGAATTGGTAATTCAAAAGAAGATCAGGGCTGCAGATGTATTTCTAAAAGTATTGCCGGTTATAGTTCTTGTAATTATAGCTTTAGTTGCAATTAGCCTTGGTTCTAAATTTATTCCTTTTACTTCAATTTCAAAATGCTCCAGAACTGATTTTATTGTTTTAACAAAAATCAGACTTCCAAGAATTTTAGTGAGTATAATTTGCGGCGCATTACTTGGAGGAACCGGAGCAGTTTTTCAGGGCTTTTTCAGGAACCCGCTTGCCGATCCTGGAATTATGGGTGTCTGCTCCGGAGCAACCTTCGGTGCAGTTTTGTCCGGATTAATTCCAATCGTTTCATTTTCTTTTTTAAGCCATGCGACAATTTTCGCATTTGCAGGCGCCTTGTTTTCTTCATTCTGCGTTTTTATTTTTTCAAAGTTTTTTAGGGAAACTTCAAGTATAACTTTGCTTCTTTCGGGAACAGCTGTAGGAACTTTTTTTTCTGCAATTGCTTCCATAATCCTTCTTACACATGAAAACGATTTGCATTCTTTTTACGTATGGACAACCGGAAGCTTTAATGCAAAAGGCTGGAATGAATTTTTTGTATTTATAATTCCTTCCGTTATTTCGCTTATTCTTCTTGAATTCTGTTCGCGTCATTTAGACGTGCTTGTCTGCGGAGAAACTTCTGCCCAAACCTTCGGCTTGAATTATAAATTTTTAAGGAATTATGTTTTAATAGTCGGTTCTCTTGCTACAAGTTGTGCAGTCTGTTCTGGAGGAATTATTTCTTTTGTAGGATTGATTGCTCCTCATATTGCAAGAAAAATCTACGGACCAATGCATAAAACTTTAATTTTCGAAAGTATGATTTACGGTGCGCTTTTAATGCTTGTTGCAGATACAATTGCGCGAACCATAATTGCGCCTTCTGAACTTCCTGTTGGAATAATTACTTCTTTAGTTGGAGTTCCATTTTTTATTGCTGTTCTTATTAAAATGGGGGGAGAAAAAAGATGATTGAAGTTTTGAATCTCTCTGCTTTTTATGGAACAAAATGTATTTTTAAAAATATTTCGTTCAGTTTAAATTCAGGAACTTTTACGGCTTTGTGCGGAAAAAATGGCGCCGGAAAAAGTACACTTTTAAATTTAATGTCGGGAATTGTTCCTGCAGGTTTAAAATATGAAGGCGATGTTTTAATTGACGGAATAAGCGTTTTTAATATGAAACGCAAAGATATTGCAAGAAAAATTTCTTTTTTAATTCAGAATGAAAATCCAGTGTGGAATATGAGCGTAAGGCAGTTTATAGAAACAGGCCTTTATTCAGCCGGAAGCTTACCAAAAAATCAGTCTGAACTGCTTGTTAATGAAGCCCTTGATAAAATTGGAATTTTAGATTTTGCAGATAAAAAAATATTCAATATTTCGGGCGGCGAATTTCAAAAATGCAGGCTTGCAAGATGCATGGTTCAGAAAACTCCTTACATGTTTTTTGATGAACATTCAGAAGGTCTGGATCTTCCTTTTCAGCAGGAGTTTCTTGGCTGCATAAAAAATCTTGGAAAAACAATTTTATTTTCTATTCATGATATAAATACTGCGGCGGCTTTTGCAGAAAATTTTATTTTAATTTTTGATGAAGAAATTATTTGCGGCGGGACACAGGATATTTTTACGGAATCAGTTTTATCAAAAGCCTTTTCTTCGGGAACAAAAATTTACATGCATCCGGTTTTAAATATTCCTCAGGTTTTGTTTGTAGAAGAAAATCAAGGCAATCATTAATTCGTTATAAATTTCTAATCGTGACGAAAAAGAAAACTGCAGAAAAAAGTTGATTTTAAACTTGTTGAAAAATTCATTTTCGGTTTATACTTATAAAATATACTGGATATATTTTTGGAGGCTATATGAAGAAGTTTGACGGATTTATGCATGGTGTAAATCTTGGAGGCTGGTTTTCACAGTGTGATTATTCAGAAGACAGACTGAATAATTTTATTAAGGAAGAAGATTTAAAAATAATTTCCGGCTGGAAAATGGATCATATACGACTACCAATTGATTATAATATTGTAGAAAATAAAGACGGTTCAATAAAAGAAGACGGATATGCACGCATAGATAAAGTTATTGAATGGTGCAAAAAATATAATTTAAATATGATTCTGGATCTTCATAAAACTGCAGGCTTTTCGTTTGATAAATTTCATATGGAAAGCGGATTCTTTGAAAATGAAGAATATCAGAAGCGTTTTTATAATTTATGGGATAATCTTTCCAGACATTTTGCAGATGCTTTTAAAGGAACAAATCAGGAGCTTTGTTTTGAAATATTAAATGAAGTTACAGAACAGGAATACTGTAAGAAGTGGAATGAAATTGCTAAGAATTGTATTAAAACAATTCGTGTGAATGCCCCAAAAATAAAAATTCTTGTAGGAAGTTACTGGAATAATTCGGTTGCTTCGGTAAAAGATCTTGATGAACCTTATGATGAAAATATTGTTTATAATTTCCATTGTTATGAACCGCTTTTATTTACACACCAGGGCGCTCCTTGGATAGAAAAAATGAATACTTCACTTAAGGTTGCTTTTAAAACTCCTTTTGCAGAGTATAAGAGACTTACAGAAGAAAATGTCGGTCAGGTAGGAACTAAATTTGACGGATTTGCTCCTGATGCACTTCCTGATGAATCATATTTTGAAACAATTTTTGCAGAAGCAATTTCTGTTGCAGAAAAACGAAATGTTCTTTTGTATTGCGGAGAATATGGCGTTATAGAACGGGCTACTCCTGAAGATACCGTTGCTTGGTATAAAACTATTTCCACTGTATTTAATAAAAATGGAATAGGAAGAGCAGCCTGGAGCTATCGTCAGATGGATTTTGGACTTTCAGATACCAGACTTGATTCTGTAAGAAATGAACTTCTTAAATATGTATAATAATATTATTGAAATTCAATTCCTGTAAGATCAATTCCAAAAGACTCAAGAATTGACTTCATATTTGGGGTGGATGCCCAGATTTCCGGTTCAAAGCCTTTGCCTTCTCCAAGATAGTTCTTTGGAAGTGTTTTTACAAAGCTCTTTGAACCGAATCTCATAGAAATTCCAAGTTCTTTATTCTCATAATGACGGATGTTGCCATATTTCTGCATTCCTCCGGAATGAGTACCAACAAGCTTTTTATTCAGCTTAATATTTTTTACGCCAATTACAGACCAGATTTCTCCGGAACTAAAGCTCCAGTTATCCTGAAGAACATATATAGTTCCCTTGTATTTTTTTTCAATAAGATAATTAATGGTTTCAAAAACAGGATAATTATTTCCGCCGTAATTTGTACGTGCATCAAGAATAAGAAAATCTTTACCGGCAGCTCTTTCTCCAACCGTCGGCATATTTTCCAGATAAGTGTCGCTGGTACAATTTGTAAAACGAACATAATAAGCGTTTGAAGTCTCAACTTCATAATAAGTATCATCGGCATCTATGCTTGGTAAAGAACCTTCATCATAAGCAGTCTGCATCTTGTAAGTAATATCGCTGATTGTAAAATTAAAATGTGCATCATCAATATACTGATCGAATAAATCAACTAAATCGCCGTAAGTTTTTACTGCAAAGAATTTCTTTTTAGAAAATCCTTTTTTCTTCATATCGGAAAATGCTATATAGTTATTTTCAAATTCATCCCAAACGTATTCAAGCTGCTGTTCAGAAATTTTTATAGTTTCTTTTAAAAATGAAAAAGGAAGAAAAACACAGTCATATCCTTCGATATTGTAAAGTTCAAAATTGTCAGAATTCAGATATTCAAGTACTTTGTCTTTATTTGACTGTGTAAAAAGATTTCTGTACATTCCTTCAGACTGCCAGGAATAAATGGAAGTTCCGATTTGAACCGAACTGTATTTTTCCGGAGTAGAAGTTACTACATAGTAAAAATAATCAGTTGAAGAGGATTGATCTGTTTGAATAGTATAAATCTGTTCATTAATAGACCAGTCTGAACCAAAAATAAAACAACATTCTAAAAGGGCAATAATAACTAAAAACATTTTTTTCATAAAAAAAATGATATAAAAAAAGAAATTTTTATTCAATATTCTTTTATTAATTATTCACGGAAAACAGTTTTATAAATAAATGTATTTTTTTGATTTTTAAAGGCAGTTTTCGCCCGGAAGCTATTTTTTTCATTGAAAATGTACAAAACTGCTTTCCAGATAATTATTTGCATGTTGTTGCTAACATTTCTTTTTACATGCTATAATTAAAGAATGGGCGAAGAAAAAAGACAGCAGCCACGTTTTAATGAAATTGGAAGAATATTCTCTCAGGAGATTTGCGCATTGCCGGGAATCCTCGATGATATAAGTGTTAGCGGCTGCAAGGTTCATTATACATTTCCTGTTGTTGTAGATCTGGAAAATGAATATGAGGTAAAAATTTCTCCTCTGCATCAGATGGATGCTTCGCCTATGAAGTTAATCTGTCAGCCGCAGTGGGTTAATGAAGTTGACGGAAACACAATGATTGGAATGAAGATTTTATATTCTCCGGACAATAAGCGTCTGGAAAAATTTATAGAAGACTTAACTGAAAAATCAAAAGATCAGCTGCCGGACATTATATGAAAATTGCATTTCTTTCGTTCCCGGAGCAGTCGGAATTACTTATTTCGGAATTAAAAAATCGTTTTGGAATTTCTCAAAAGCCGGATAAATGTTATGGCGAGCTTTTATATTATGAAAATCTGGAATTGAATAAAAATCAGGCAGGTGACTTTGAACTTCCGTATTGGGCAAGAACCGTAATGCTTGAGCCTTTTTTCCTTGAATATAAATCAATTTCCGATGCCGCAAATTCCCTAAAAGCAATTCAAAGGAACTGGGCGCCGTATCAATTTACGCTGTTCCGCAAGGCAGAATTAATTCAAAAAAAATTGCCGTATATAAATTTAAAGGAAAGAAATTTTCCCTGCGAAATTCCGTCTTCGGAAATAGGGCTGTATACATTAATTGACGAAAGTCATCTTATTGCAAGTGCAAAAACAAATTCTTATCTTCCTGCCGGAGCCTTAATCTTTAAAGAAGATCATGAAAATCCTCCAAGTCGTGCGTATTTAAAAATTCAGGAATCGCTTGTTATGGCAAAGCTTTTGAATGGAACGCCTTTTCCAGATTCTTCTGTTTCCTGTTTTGAAGCCGGGGCTTGTCCCGGAGGCTGGACCTGGGTTTTGACAAATCTTGGTGCAAGAGTTTTTGCAGTAGACCGCAGCGAGCTGGATTCAAAATTAATGAAAAATCCGCTTGTAAAATTTCTTGCGCACGATGCATTTACATTAAAGCCTCAGGATGTAGAAAATGAACTTGGAAAGGTGGACTGGGTTTTTAGTGATGTAATTTGTTATCCGGAACGCCTTTTGGAATGGATAAAAACCTGGCTTGATTATAAAAAAGACATAAAAATGATTTGCACTATAAAAATGCAGGGCGAAATAAACTGGCCGTTAATTGAGGAATTCAAAAACATAAGCGGCAGCCGGATCGTTCATTTGAATTATAATAAACACGAATTAACATGGATTCATACTTGAGGAAGAGTGACGGACTAATGCCACAGAAATTTTTATCGAAGTTTAAAGTAAAATTTTTTCATTACTTTTCATTATTTTTCTAATAAATGAGTTTATTATTTTTTATTTTTTTGTATAATTAAATTATGTATTATTGGTTTATATTCTTTATGATTTTTTTCTTCTGTTTATTACTGCCTCAATATTGGGCACGAAGGCGAAGAAGAATCAGACAAAAAAAGTTAAGAATGCTTAATGGAGGACATAATAAAATGGCATCACAGTTACTTTCAGAATTAATTGGTAAAGAAGTTCAGCTTTATGGTGAGGGTGGAATTTCTGGTTTTGCAGGAAAAGTTATTGCCGTAGAAGACAATCTTATTAAAATCGAAGAGAAAAGAAATATCCGTATTATTAATGCGGACATGATTGCTCAAATAAAAATCAAAAAATAAATATACAATTATTTATGCAAGAGGTTTTTTATCGCACTGAAGTAAATATTATTTCCCTGTTTGTTTTAATCTGGATTATTTATCGTTCAAAGAAAATAAAAGATAAGCAGACGAGAAATATTATGTTTCAGCGGGTTATAAGTTCTGCAGCTCTTTTATTATTTATAGATACAATCCTAATCTTTACAAATGGTATGGAAGGTTCATTTATTCATTATTTGAACTGGGTACTGGATTGTATTTATTTAATTCTTAATGCGGTTGTAGCTTTTACCTGGGAATCTTATGTGCGCTATTATACACGCGGAATAAAAAAATCCAGCATTTTGCTGTCAAGGATTTTTTTAATTCCGATGTTTATATACATAATTTTTGTAATTTTATCTCCTTGTTATAAACTGCTTTTTTATATAGACGAAAATAATTTATTTTGCAAAGGCTCGTGGTATTTTCTTCAGATAATCCTGACTTATGGATTATTTACTATGGCTTCTTTTGAAGCATTGTTTTCGTTAATTAATAAAAAGAATCGTCCGTCATATTATCATCGTTATGTAATTTTCTTTGCATTTATATTTTTCCCTTGTTTTAGTGGAGTTTCTCATCTTATTTTCCCGGAAGTAAAAAGCATCTGGCAGACAATTTCTTTTGGCTTCCTTCTTGTATATGTTGAATTTCAGTTTGATTTAATTTCGCGCGATGCACTTACAAATTTAAATAATAGACGTGCATTTGACATGAAGCTTTCTCAAATGGCTGCAGAACAGACTGATTTTTTACAGACTTATATTTTTATGATTGATATTAATTTCTTTAAAAAAATTAATGATAAATATGGTCATCTTGAAGGAGACAGCGCCCTTATTAAAACCGCTGATTTATTAAAAAAAGTTCTTGTACAGTCCAATGCATTTTTATGCAGGTATGGCGGCGATGAGTTTGCAATAATTTATAATTGTACTAATGAGCAGGCCGGGGATGTAAGAATAAAAATTTACAAGGAATTTGAAAAAGAATTCCAGAACAGCGAACGTCCGTACAGACTGTCTGTAAGTGTCGGTTATGCGCCGATAAACGGTAAATCTAAGACAGATTTTGCTGCTGCCGAAAAAGCAGCAGACAAAAATCTATATAACGAAAAAGCGGCTATGCATTTAGCACTTGAAGAAGTTTCCGATTACATGAAGAAATAGATTATTCAACTGCAAGTCTGCAGATTCTTAATCCATTTTCAAAGCGTCTGTTCCAGAGCTGGCAAGATTCAGAATAATCGATTGTACATGAAGTTTCGTTGCTGCTGTAGCTTCCGCCTTTCTGGGTTCCGTTTTTACCGCTTATACCCCAAACCCATTCCCAAAGGTTTCCTGTCATGTCGTAAAGTCCAAGTGAATTTTCTTTCTTTTTAGAAACAGCGCTTGATTTTAAATCTGTATTTTTAAGATACCAGCCTACAGTTCCAATATCTTTGCTTCCTGAGTATTTTGTTTTTTCCTTGTTGATTCCGCCTTTAGCTGCATATTCCCATTCTTCTTTTGTTAATAATCTGTAGCCGTCGGCTTTTGTATTTACTTTTACTTTGTTCCAGGTATTATCATTTTCTAAAGGAACTTCTCCCCAGTCTTCTGGATTTGTTGAACCCTGAATTGAATAACATGGAGTGAGTCCTGATTTTATACTGAGTGTATTACAGAATACAATTGCATCGTAAAATGAGATGCTGTCTACAGGATAATTAGCACCTCTGTTATGTGAATCATTTTTATTCATAATAGAACGGTAACTGCCCTGTGTAATTTCTGTTGTTGAAACATATAAGTCTTTTATGCTTCCTTTACCTTTTACAAATGCATATTCAATTCCGAAAGTTGAATTTGTGTCTTCATAACTTTCTGATCCTGTATCTGCGGCTTCTTCCTGAGCGAGGCGCTCTGCTTCAGCGCGTGCAGCTTCTTCCTGAGCGA
>CAMVBP010000003.1 GCA_947165795.1 uncultured Treponema sp. | reverse complement strand
AATATTCTTTGAACTATTTTTCTTCTGAATCTGTTAATACCTGTTTTGCAGGAACCATAACAGTTGTGTCATAGCAGGCAAACATTTCGTTGATTTTTGAAGGAATACTTTTGCGTGTAAGAATGCTTATAACCGGAACAATTATGAGGGAAGAAAGCATTGTGTATACGCCGGAATGAAGTGATGTCTTAAAGATTTCTGTAAAGATACCTGCAACTGGAATTATCTTCATAGAAACAAAAAGCTGAATTATCATCATTACTGAACCAAAGCAGAATGAAACTGCAACAGCAGGCTTTGTAACTTTTTTCCAGTAAAGTCCGTAGAGGAACGGAGCCAGGAATGAACCCGACAAAGCACCCCAGGAAATTCCCATGAGCTGTGCAATAAATGTTACCTTTGATTTTGCCTGAATAATTGCGATTACTGCAGAAATGATAATGAAGATTGCAACGAAAAGTCTGAGTACAAAAAGATTCTTTTTATCTGTGCTTTCTTTTTTCTTGAATGAATTAATGAAGTCCAGTGTAAGTGTTGAACTTGAAGTCAATACAAGTGAAGAAAGTGTAGACATAGAAGCAGACAAAACAAGAATTAAAACTACAGCAATTAAAACGTCGCCGAGTCCTGAGAGCATTGTTGGAACGATGCTGTCAAAATCGTTGAAGCCGGCAGGTGGATTTTTAATAAAGAGTCTGCCAAAGCCGCCAAGGAAGTAACAGCCGCCTGCAATAATTACTGCAAAGAATGTAGAAATTACTGTTCCGATTTTAATTGATTCTTCGTTTTTGATTGCGTAGAATTTTCCAACCATCTGAGGCAATCCCCAGGTTCCTAAAGATGTAAGAAGAACAACTATTAACAGGAAGTATGGTTCAGGGCCAAAGAATGATGTGAATGCGCCTTTCATAACCGGAGATTCAATTTCTGACATTAGCGAAAGAGATTCCATGAATCCGCCGTTTTTAGCAAGTACAGCTCCAATTACTGCAACAATTCCGACAAGCATGATAATTCCCTGAATGAAATCATTTACTGCAGTTGCCATGTATCCGCCGACAATTACATAAATTGCTGTAAGAACTGCCATTGCAATTACGCAGACTGAATAGTCAACATTGAATGCCATCTTGAAAAGTCTTGAAAGACCGTTGAACAATGATGCTGTGTATGGAATAAGGAAAAGGAATGTAATTGCAGAAGCTGCAACTTTTAAGCCTTTTGATTCAAATCTCTGTCCAAAGAAATCAGGCATTGTTTTTGAATTCAAATGCTGTGTCATGATTCTTGTTCTTCGTCCCAAAATTGCCCATGGCAAAAGTGAACCGATGAACGCATTTCCAAGACCAATCCAGGTTGAAGCAACACCAAATTTCCATCCAAACTGACCTGCATATCCAACAAAAATTACTGCTGAAAAGTACGAAGTTCCATAAGCAAAAGCAGTAAGCCAAGGGCCAACAGTACGGCCGCCTAAAACATAACCATTTACATTTTTACTTACAGATCGACATTTAATGCCAACGAAAATAAAAATTGCAAAGAATAAAATAAGTAAAAAAACTTTAATAAACATAATAAGAAATTATAATAAACAATAGTTTTATACGCAACAATTAACAGAGGACAGAAATAAAATTTTATTTACGGGAATTTTTTCAAAAGCAGTTTTAAAAACTTACTTTTAATCCGGCAGAAAAAATCATTCCCTGAACAGATTTTTCTGTCATTAAACTACCTAACGGTAGTTTTACAGAAACAAAAGGGCCAGCACTTATTTTTGGAGAAGCTTCGTAAAGCCAGTCTGCTTCCATAGTTGCATACAGCCAGTGCAGATTTTTCCAGAACCATTTATTAATTAATGTTATGTCTTCGCCTGCTGTTCCGGAAAATCCTTCATCGTCGGAGTGAACTCCGGCTGCAAGAAAAGCAAAGCGAATTAAAGCAGCAAATCCGAGAGAAACATGAAATTTACTTTTTGGAATTTTAAGTGAAAAGGCCGCCGGCAGATTAAGATAAAAATTTAATGTTGTGCTGGTTCGGTTTTCAATTTCGGCAGGCAAAGCGCGGTCTTCAAATAACAGATGGTTCATCATAAAAAATGTAAGTGAAGGCTGAAAAGAAAACATTGTGTAATTTGGAATTGCAGCGCCAAATGACAATTCAAAATTAATAGGAGAAGGAGCACTGTTTAAACTCGACTGCTCCGGATTTAAATATAAGCCCGCATCCATACCGGCAAATAAATCAAAGGACCGTTCGCCGGAAGAATTTTGCGAGTGCAAAAAAATCATAACTGAGGATAAAAAAAATATACAAAGAAATGTTTTTTTTGACTTCAAAAAAATTCTCCTTTTCCTGCTTTTCCTGCGTGCAAATCCGGCGCAAGAAATTAGCTCTAAAATTTTATTTTACTGTAAAGCGACTTTTCTAGATCGACCTGTAAAAATCCGCTTCTTCCAGTTTTATAAAACGAAGTTTCTTCCCACGCAGCATACAGTGTTAAATTTGAAATAACAATATCTGAATAAACAAATCCGGCCGGAAGCTTTGGAAGACGAATGGCTATAGGTTTTCCTTCTCTCAGAATATGTTTTCCTGGCAGAGCGCCTTCAAGGAAAAGAGTTCCGTCTTCAAAAAGAACACAGCTCCAGCTTGGTGCAATAATTGCTTTTGCATTCAATTCTTCTTTTGTGGAATTTAAAATTTCGTTTTTATAAATTCGCGGTGAAGTTCCGCCTGCATTTTTAATTTCAAGCGAAAATGGAACTTCATCGAAAAAGCCTTTGCATAATGATTTAATTCTCTCGGGTGCATTTTTATAATCAATTAAAGTTTTAGCCGCTTTAAAATCATCCATGGTTGAAGGCTGAATTGTAATTTTATCTTTTGCCTGCGATGGAGAAAGAGAAAGAAGCGGAACATTTGGTTTCCACGAAAGATAAGAAAATTCTGTTTTTGTATCGGTGATTGTTTTTACGCTGCAAAGCCAGTTTATTCCATCCCATATATAATCTGTAACTTCTGAATTTTTGTTATCTACAAGGTTTGTACTGTTTACCAGCGGATAGGAAATTTTTGCTTTTGAATCGAACTGAACTAAAAACAGATGACTTGTACCGTCATTTTTATATTGAACGTCAGAAATAGTATCATTAAAAAATGCACTTTTATAAACAGAAAAAATTGGAGTGTTATTTAAAAAAACTAGATTTCCCGCAGTTCGATTTTCAAAAACATTTGAATCCTGAGAAAGGTATTTTTGATTTCCTTCAAAGCAGATAATTCCTAGACGATTTACAACAGCATAGCCCAAAGTGTTTCCATCCTGATCTTCCATAGCGTTTGCGGCGCTTGAAATTCGGATTGTTTCGGTCCATGGAGTTTGAGGTTTTAAAGGAGCATTCTGCGGTTTATCAATTTCTGAAAAGCCGGAATTTGAAAAATAATACCAGGTATGATTTCCTTTTACGGCTTCCATTTCTGGAATTTGGGAAAAATCATCCTGTTTTTTCCTTCCGCAACTGATTAATGCAGTAAGAAAAAGTGTGAGTACAAATAGATTAAGTAAAAAAATTTTTTTCATAGTTCATCTTTAAATATCGGCATATAAACAATTTCTGCTGATATATTTTTTTTACTTTTCCATTCAAAAATTACTCCAAATTGTGAGGATGAACTACTGCCGGAAGAAATGCTATTTGGCTCGCAAATAAAAAGTTCCTTTTGATTTTTTAAAAGTACAATTTTCTTTTCCCGGTAAATAAATTGATTTTCCGGGATATATGAAGAAATTAAATAGCCGTTGACTTTGTCCTTTATAATTTCATCTTCGAGGCTTAATGAGACAGAGCCTGTTGTATTTAAATAACTTTCCCTGAAATTTCCCTGTAAAATATTTTCAAGTATTCTGGACTTATTGCAGAACCAGGGATTATAAAAAATTGTATCTGCCGAACCTGATTTTTTATCTACCGTATTTTGAGCTTTGTTCCAGTTAAAATTTTCAACGGGAAAATTACATTTTGCGGCTTCAAAGAAAATTTCTGCAAGAAAACCTTCCTGCCAGCTTAAGATAATTTTTCCTTCGTTGTTATTAAACGGAAGAATTTTTCCTGCGGGTTTAAAAAATACGTTTTCTTTTTTTTCTGAATTATTAGAACTTATCGTTACAGGCCAGGCAAGAAATCCTACAGGAGAATTTTTATCAGTGCTGATTACTAACGAACGATTGTTAGTATAATATTCCTTATAGTCATTTTTTTCCTGAATTTTTATAAGCCAACAGGAAAGCTCAGGATAAGACGGGTGGGGCAGTGCAGGAGAATCTTCTGAAAATTCAGGCGGCCATTCCGGTAAATAAATTTCATAATTATCTTCTTCGTCTATAACTTCATTAAATTTACATGAAGTAAAAAAAACAAAAGAGAAGAAAATAGCCGCAGAAAAATAAATAAATGAGTTTATAAAAATTTTTGATTTGGTTTTCATATATATAATATGAATCAAAAGTTTTAATTTCGGACAAAATTTTTTGAATTAATTAAATAAATTTTCGCAATTCTTTTGAAAGCAATTTTGCCATCTTAAGATGTGTTTTTGCACTTGGATGCCAGTCTGTTCCAATTCCATCTTTTGCTTCGTCCTGCAACGGAAACTTTAATGCTTTAATTTTTACAGACGGAAAATTTTTTTTGAATGAAGAAACTGCTTCGCTGACTGTATCGCAAAGCTCCTGACCCATTGCTCCAAGGCAACAGAATATTTTTGCTTTTGGCGAACGCATATGAATGGCTTCAATTAACGAACGATAGTTAGCTAAATATTCCAGCCTTCTGTCTTCGTATTTTTGAACAAAACTTGTATCGTTTGTTCCGATGTTTATTACAACAATATCCGGAGAAAATTTTTTTTCTTCCCAGAATTCAGGTTCGATTTTTAACCGTTCGGAAACACTTTTATCTGAATAAAGCCAGAGGGAATTTATTAACCATCCAACTTGTGGCAGATTATATTCTGCCGGTTCTACCCAATTGGATACTGTTCCAATTCCGCTCCAGCAGCAGTTTTGAATTTCGGCATTGAGCATTTTTGCCGTGAGGAATGCATACGCTTTATCTGCGCGTTCCTGTTGTGTTGTAAAGGTTTGTCCTTCACCGCCTTCAATTCCGTAGCCGCAGGTTATGCTGTCTCCTATGAACTCTATTTTTCCAAAAGATTTTTCTTTGTCTGAATTTTCTGGCTGAATAATTTTTCCTTCAATTTTTAATTCTTTCAATGCCGAATAGCCAAAAGCTGCTTCGCTTAATTTTAAAACACGAATTGTAATTGTTTCTTCTTTTTCTGATTCAAATAAATTAATTTCATTTTCGGGTTTTGTAAGGACAATTCTTTTATCCGGCTCATTATTTAAACTGCTCCAGCCGATGTTGTTGCCTTTGCTTATGAAAATTCCAATTACGCCTTTTGTTGTATCATCCCAATTTTTTGAATCACTTAAAATTTTTACGGCTGCTTTTTTACCTTTCAGAACAAAACAAAAACCGCTTGCTGAATAAGAAAAAAATCTAACGCCTTGAGGACAGTCTTTAAAAGGCTGCTGATTTTTTTGAATATCTAAATATCGTCCGTACCAGATAATTTTGCTTTGCCTGAAATTTTCAATATGCATGTTTTTGCCTTTAAATATTTATTTAAAAATTGATTCTGTATACCTTAGAGTTTCTCTGCGGAGTCCAGATTTTTTTTCTTTCTTCCGGAATAGATTCAATCTTATCTTCTGTAAAGCCAAGCTTTTCAAACCAGTCAGATGCCTGAGTTGTCATAATAAAAACAGTTTTTATTTTTTCTTTTTTTGCTTTTGAAACAAGATGTTCAATTATTTTTGGACCAATTCCCATGTGAGAAAAATTTTCTTCTACAGCAACTGCAGAAATTTCTGCCTGCTTTTTATCGTAGTAATGCAGGCACGCACAGGCATGTACTCCGCCGTCCAGTTCATAAACAATAAAATCTTGCAGAGATTCTTCAAGCTGTTTTTCTGTTCTTGGAAGAAGCTTTCCGGTTTGAATAAATGGATTCATAATAGACAAAACTGCCGGAATATCTGTTCTTTCCATGCTTCGGATTTTTCCGTAGTCGTTTGAATAGATCATTGTTCCGGAACCTAAATCGCTGAATATTTCGCACGGAAGAACACCGTCAATTTCGCCGTTCAATATGTGAACTCTTGTTACGCCTTTGTCGCAGGCAGTTTTTGCAAGTTCAAATATTTTTTCAACAGTCTCATTTTTATGAAGATTTTTCTTAAGGAAAATTTCTACTTCCTCAAGATTCATGGCAGGAACTTCTCCGGAATCGGAAAGTGCAAAATTATCTGGAATAGAATATCGGCTGCGGTCTATAACGCCGTCTTTCATTACAAAAAAGAGTTTGTCTGCTTTAAGATTTATGGCAACCTGTTGAGATAATTCAGCTGAAGAAATATTGTAAGGATGTCCTGTGCTGTTCCAGCCGATGCACGGGAAAATTGGAATGAAGCCATGTTCCAAAACTGTTTGAATAGCGTTTACTTCAAGTTTTTCAATTTCGCCGGCTGTTCCATAATCAAAGCCTTCAAGAACGCCTTTTGCTCTTGAGCGGACCCAGTTTCCAATAACTGCAGTAATATTATTTGCGGCAAGATTTGTCATAACGATATTTGAAACGTCAAAGGCAGCCATTTTTATAAGAGGCATTGCATCCTGATTTGTTACGCGAATATTGTCCTTATAATTCCATTGAATTTTTGCATCCTGCAAAACCTGATCAATTCTCTGTTTAGCACCCGGAATAATTACAACCTTTAAGCCAGCTTTATGTAAAAGCGCAATATCTCTTATGTGAGAAGAAAATAAAGGCGAGTTGATTATTTTATCATCAAGATAAATTACAACGAGAGCATTCTTAAATTTCTGAAGATATCGTATTACATCGCGAATACTTTGTGCTTTTTGAACAGAAGAATTATCCATAAAAAAATTATATCATCCAATAGAAACAGGAGCAAGCACGCACGCTAGCGTGTGGTTATGTATAAAACTGATTTCTGTGCTTGCGTGACAAAGTGTGAATGCTTGCAAAAAAGCGGTTTACTAGTTATTTTATTAGCGAGGAAATTATGTTTGATAGTTGTAAAAGTGAATATGGAAGCCATTTTTTACCGCAACCGGTTTTTTGTTCAGCTTTAGTAAGTGAATGCAGTGCTGTAAAATCTGCCGTTCCGGAAAACAGTGTTTTTAGCTTAAAGGTAATTATAGATAAATCTTCAAATGCAGATATTTGTGAACCTGCTGCAGGACAGTTTTATATGCTTCATGCAGTTCGTTCAGATGTTCTTCTTGGCCGCCCTATAAGTATTTTTCATTCAGAAGAAAAATCTGACGGCAACATTGAATTAACATTTTTAATTCTTGTAAAAGGAAGCGGAACAAAAGAATTATGCTCATTACGAATTGGAGATAAAATAAATTTACTCGGACCATGCGGAAACAAATTTCCATTTCCTGCTGCCGGCGGAAAGAAAGTATGTCTTGCAGGCGGCGGAATAGGTGTTGCTCCTGTTGCAGGCTTTGCAGAAACACTAACTAACGTTAGTTATGATTTTTATGCTTCATTCAAAAGCGGTTCATACGCTCTGGAATACATAAAGCCTGAAAAGCTTGTTATTACAACCGACGACGGAAGTGTTGGCGTTCATGGAATGCTGCCTGCGGCACTTACAGAAGAAACTTTAAAATCAGAAAAATATGATGCAGTTTATGCATGCGGTCCAATTCCAATGCTTGCTTACATTCAGAAAATTTGTAAGGCTGCCGGCGTTAAATGCTATCTTAGTATGGAAGCCAGAATGGCATGCGGCGTTGGTGTATGTCTTGGCTGTGTAATTGATACAACAGAAGGCAAAAAACGCTGCTGTAAAGAAGGTCCGGTTTTTGACGGCGATATTCTTGATTTTGAAAAAATCACAAGATTTAATAAACCGGACAGCGTAGTCGGCGGAATTAAAGTTCAGCCAAGACGCGAACCTCTTTCTGCAAACGAAGAACCTGATTTAAGCGTAAATATTTCCGGAGTAAAATTCCAGAATCCTGTAATTGGAAGTTCCGGAACTTTTGGATTTGGTTCTGAATATACTTCTGTGTTTAATGTTAATTTACTTGGAGGAATTTCTTCTAAAGGGCTTACACTTGAGCCTCGCGAAGGAAATGATGGAATTCGTGTTCACGAAACTCCAAGCGGATTAATGAACAGTATTGGTTTGCAGAATCCTGGAATTCCACATTTTATTGAACACGAGCTTCCGATGATGCTTTCCATGAAGCCTGTTGCAATTGCAAACCTTTCCGGATCTTCGCTTGAAACTTATGTTGAAGGCGCTAAGCTTCTTGATAAAACAGACGTTCCTGTAATTGAATTGAATATTTCCTGCCCGAATGTTTCTGCAGGTGGTGCTGCTTTTGGTATGACTTGCGCTGGTGCAGAACAGGTTGTAAAAGCCGTTCGTGCAGTAACTAAAAAACCATTAATTGCAAAACTTACTCCACAGTCGCGAGAGCTTGAAGATGTAGCAATTGCATGTATTAAAGCCGGTGCAGACGGAATAAGTTTGAATAACTCGTTCCAGGGAATTGCAATTGATATTGAAAGAGGCGTTCCTGTTTTTGAAAAAGTAAAAGCAGGTTTTGGCGGACCTGCAGTTCGTCCGATTGCGGTAAGACTTGTTTACGAAGTTGTTCAGGCAATTAACAGATTACCTGAAAATGAAAGGGTTCCTGTAATTGCAATTGGTGGAATTGCAACCTGGCAGGATGCCGTTGAATTTATTATGGCTGGAGCAACTGCTATTCAGGTAGGAACTGCAACTTTTGCTAACCCGTATGCAATGATTGAAATTATTGACGGCTTAAAAGCATTTATGAAGCGCAAAGGTTATAAAACAATTGAAGAGATGCGCGGATTAATTCAGCCAAAGGGATTTTAAGGGGAAGGAACTTCCCCTTAGGAGAGGGGGTAGCAGAAGACGTAACGATTAGTTACGGCTGGAGCGAGGGGGAGACTTCCCCCTCTTTTTTATTCATAAATTTTTGCTACAAAATCTCGTTTAACTTTCTGGCTTGGTGTCATTTCCAGAGGCTCTTTAAGCAAACTGATTTTTGTAATCTGTTCATAGCTTTGCAGGCGTTTATTAACTTTACTTACAATTCCATTAACTGCTTTTACAATTTCTTCCTGAACAGAATCTGCTTTTCGTTCAAGGCCAAGTGTCTTATACAAATCATCGGCAACGTAAATGAGCGCTTCAATTTCCTCGGAAGTAGAATCGCCTTCCGGATGATAACCGCGTACAGTTACCTGCTGAATATCGTAATAAAGCTGGAACGAATCTTCGATTTCTTCCGGATAAACATTTTTTCCGCCGCTTGTAACAATAAGATTTTTTGCACGGCCGCAAAGCATGATGTAATGATCTTTATCCATCCAGCCAAGATCGCCCGTTTTTAAGAAGCCGTCTTCTGTAAACATTTCGGCAGTTTCTTTTGGCATGTTGTAATAGCCTTTCATAACCATTGGACCTTTTACGCAGATTTCTCCAATTTTCTGACCGCCGCGTACATTTTCTGCAACATCAGAAAATTCTTTGTTTTCAATGATTTTAATTTCTTCGTAAGGAGAAAAATCGCGGCCGACAGACTGAATCTTAAATTTTTCTACAGGATTCAGCGCGATAATTGGTGAAGTTTCTGTAAGTCCGTAACCCTGAATAAAATCGATTCCCATTTCCTGATACTGTCTGAAAACTGATTTTGCAAGAGGACCGCCTCCGCAGATTGCAACTCGCAGCGTGCTGATATTTGCCTGCTCCAGAACTTTTCCAAAAAGTGTGCGGCCAATATTTATTCCTGTTAATTTTTTTACAAGGAAAGAAATTCCCCTCAGGAACGAAAGAATTCCGTAAACGACAATTCCTTTTGAACGGATTCCTTTATTGATTCCCGAAAGCAATTTGTTATATAAAAGCGGAACGCCGAGCATAATCGAAATTTTTCCTTCGCGGAGTTCTTTCATTAAGCGCGTAACGGCAAGGCTCTTTCCAAAAACAATTTCTGCGCCAACCTGAATAGGACAGATAAAAGCAGCCTGCATGGTGTAGGCGTGGTGGATCGGTAAAAGCGCATAGAAAACATCGGTTGGTAAAATCAAAAGGTTTGTTTGGGCAATGTAACCGTCCGAAATTATATTTTTATGTGTAAGCATTACGCCTTTAGGATTTCCTGTGGTTCCCGAAGTAAACATTATAAGTGCAAGATCGTCTTCTGCAGGTTTTTCATTCTGATTTTCCGGAGTAACAGGAGAAGCAGAAAGATTTAAGACAAATTTTTCAGGCACTGTAGGATTAAGTGAATAAACAATAATATCCGGGAAGTTTTCTTTTACATAAGGAATTTTTCCGTCATCAAGAAAGGCAAATTTTGGTGTAGAAGCCTTTAATATGTTTCCTGTTTCTGTATCGTGCAAAGAATCTGCTATAGGAATTACAACTCCGCTTGCAACTAAAATTGCGAGGTAGGTAATTGCCCATTCAGGAGAGTTTTTACCTGCAACTGCAACATGATCTCCTTTTTTAAGGCCGCTTGAAACAAGAAAGTTCGCGAGTTTAAGAACCTTTTCATACATTTGTGAATATGTAAGGGTTCTTTTTGAACCGTCTGGGCCATCAAAATCTGTAAGGCAGGGCCTTTCACCAAATCTTAAATTTTGAATTTCAAGAAGTTCAGGGAAGGTTGGCCATTCTCCTTTAAACATTTTTCCTCTGAATTCTTCCAGACTAGCCCATGGTAATGGTCTTTTATGTGCCATTTTTCTGCTCCAAATATTAAATTTGACTAAACTCTTTTAAAGAAATTATAACACGCTTTGGAGTTATCCGCAAAAATTATTTCATAATAATCATAAGCGCAATTACAGCGGTAAGAATAAAAAGCATGTAAACAAGAGCAAGCGCGTTAAGAATCATAGGAAATGAAATTATAATTAGTGCCCAGACAAAAGTAAGAAATCCAAGCCCAAGAGAAACTAATCCGCAGCCTTTTGCACGGAATTTGTTTTTTCTAAACGCTTCTTCGGATTTTACGGAAGAAGCTTCGTTCAGTTTATCAAGAAATTTTGAAGATAAAAAATAAATTCCAACTGCAATAAAAATTATTGCCATTACAAAACTAATACAAATAATCAGCATTTTTTACATTTCCTTTTTATTAATTTTATACATAATAGGCGGCTTTGTAAAATACACATTTTAAAAATCGTTGTAAAATTTTTGTATAAATAGTAAAATGTGGATAAATTTTTGTGCGTTTTGGAGGATTGCAATGGAAGAAATTCTTGAATTACTTCGACAGAATGCTCGTCTTTCTACAAAAGATATAGCATCTATGACAAAAAAGTCTGAAACAGAGGTTCAGGCAATTATTAAGCAGCTCGAAGAAGATGGTATTATTTTAAAATACGCCGCCATTGTAAATCCGGAAAAAGATAAAGTCGCGAAGGACAAAGTAACAGCAGAAATTCAGATTCAGGTTCAGCCACAGCGTGAACACGGTTTTGATGCAATTGCAGACAGAATATACCGTTTTCCACAGGTAAAATCGCTTTATTTAATGAGCGGTGGCTATGATTTAAAGGTCCTCATAGAAGGAAATAATCTTAAGGAAGTTGCACTTTTTGTAAGTGAAAAACTTTCAACTCTCGAAGGTGTTCGCTCAACTAAGACAAATTTTGTTTTAAAAACATATAAAGAAAATGACATTGTTTATGTAGAAGACGAACGCGACAGAAGAGAAGGCGTACAGGCATAATGAATACAAGAACAGATAAATTCAGTTCAAAAATGATGGAAATTCCACCTTCTGGAATTCGTAAGTTTTTTGAACTTTGCATAGGACATGATGATATTATTTCGCTTGGTGTTGGAGAACCGGATTTTCCAACTCCATGGGTGGTTCGTGAAGAAGCTTTTTACCATTTGGAAAAAGGTCATACCTCTTATACTTCAAACTGGGGATTGATAGAGCTTCGTCAGGAAATTACAAAATATCTGGAACGTTATAATCTTTTTTACGATCCGGCTACAGAAATTTTACCGACAGTAGGAGCGTCTCAGGGTTTGGATTTAGCTTTGCGTGCAATTTTAAATCCTGGTGACGAGCTGATTGTTTGTGAACCTTGTTATGTAAGCTATCAGCCGCTTGCAGATTTGTGCAATGCAAAAGTAATTCACCTTGATACAAGTAAGACAGGACTTTATCCAACTGCTGAATCTATAGAAGCTGTGTGTACTTCAAAAACAAAAGCAGTAATGTTCTGTTCTCCAAGTAATCCAACTGGAAGAATTATTCCTGCAGAAGAGCTTGCAAAAATTGCTGAAGTTGTTAAAAAACATCAGATCTGGTGTTTGAGTGACGAAATTTATTGTGAACTTTTATACGACGGACATAAACATGTTTCTATCGGTTCGTTCCCTGGAATGAAAGATTACACAATCGTGTTTAACGGTTTTTCAAAATCTTTTGCTATGACAGGATGGCGAATTGGTTATATGGCTGCTCCGCACGATCTGCTTGTTCAGTGCTGCAAGCTTCACGGATACAATGCAATTTGTCCGCCGATTTTCAGTCAGTATGCTGCAGCTGAAGGTTTACGAAACGGCTGGGATGAAGTTGAAAAAATGCGGATTTCTTATCAGCAGAGAAGAAATTTAATGTATAAAGCCTTTATAGAAATGGGACTGCCTTGTACAGAGCCGGAAGGCGCTTTCTATATGTTCCCTGACATTCGTCCGACAGGAATGACCAGTGAAGAATTTGCAACGGAGCTTATTCAAAAATACAGTGTTGCTGTTGTTCCGGGAAATGTATTTGGCGATGCCGGCGAGGGCTTTATAAGATGTTGTTATGCAACTTCGGTTGAAAAAATAAAAATTGCTCTTGAACGAATTTCATTAATGGTAAAAGAAAAAATGGGAAACCGTTAAAGGTTTTCAATAGGATTTGTCCATGGTAATAGGAATATTAATTGGTGTAATTGCTGCTGCTCTTTTAATAATTATTTTGATGACTGTAACCCGTTTGAAGAAAAAAGACGGAGAACCTGGTTCCGAAAAAGAACGCAAGGACAGGCTTCAGAGAAAAGGAAAAAGTGCAATTATTAAAGAAGCCGAAAAGAAACTCATGCATGATCCGCATAATGTGAATGCATTGGAATCTTTGGGAGAAGTATATTACGCCGATAAAAACTGGGAAAAAACATGGCAAATTTATAAAACCCTTTATGATATTTCAACAGTTCATGTAGAAATTGATATGGCTAAAGCTGCACTTCGTATGGGAGTTGCAGCTTATAACATGGAAAAGCTGGAAGACGCTACAACATCTTTAATTACTTCTCTAAAAAAGAATCCGGAAAGCTTTGAATGTAATTATTTTTTGGGACAGACTTTCTTAAAAACAAATGTAATGGACAAGGCAATTTATTGCTTTAAAAAAGCCAGAGCTCTTGAACCTGAAAATTCTGAAATTTACATTTTGCTTGGCGGCGCTTTATATAAGGCTCAGAAATATAAAGACTCGCTTCCGTTCTTAAAGCGTGCACTTGATGAACATCCTGATAATAAGGAACTTCTTTTCCAAATGGCAGTTGCAATGACAGAAGTTGGAATGGGCGACAAGGCTTTAAAAGTGTTTATGCATTTAAGACCGGATCCACAGTTTGGAGCACAGGCTTGTCTTGAAGCAGGAAAAATGCATGAGCGTGTAAAGAAATTTGCAGAAGCCATTAAAGATTATGAAATTGCTTTAAAGCTTCCTAATGTAGAAGAACAGCTTATGCTGCAGATTAAATACAGATTAGGAAATGACTATATAGCAATGAACGATATTGCTCAGGGTCTTACTTTCTTAAAACAGATTCAAATGGCAAAAACCGGTTATAAAGATGTGGATATCCTTGTAGCAAGATATTCAGAATTAAATCAGAACAAAAACCTTCAGGTTTATCTTATGTCCGGTACAAGCGACTTTGTGGCTCTCTGCCGAAACTTTATTTCAATTTACCACAAGGATGCATTTGTAAAGGTTGAAGATGTTCAGGTTGCTTCTGAATGTGTAGAAATTGTCTGCAACGTAGAAAATCCAAGATGGGAAGCAAAACAGCTTTTCCGCTTTTACAGAACTCAAAATGTTATCGGCGATATAAATATACGTGAGTTCCATTCTAAAGTTCGTGATACAAAATGCGATGCAGGTTATTGTGTAACAATGGGAAGCTTTACAGAAAGCGCTCACAAATATATAGACGGTCGTCCAATAGATTTGATAGAAAAGGATCAGCTTACAAAAATCCTCAAGAGAATTACAAACCGGTAAGATAAATTATGAACATTTGTCTTTTTTATGAATCTGAAATTAACAAACCGCTGTCTGTTAAAGACGAACGCGCACAGCATATTTTAAAAATTCTTCATAAAAAAGAAGACGATGAATTTTTTGCAGGAATTATAAACAAGAATTCCGGAAATGCAAAAATTACAAAGATTACCGAAAAAGAAATTTATTTTTCTTTTATTCCTTCAAATGAAGAAGATCCAAGGCCACTTTTCCCGCTAATAATGATTATTGGTTTTCCACGGCCAATTCAGTTAAAAAGACTTTTACGGGATATTGCTGCGCTTGGAGTTTGCGAAGTTCATCTTACAGGAACTGAACTTGGCGAAAAATCTTATCTCGAATCAAACCTTGCAAAAAAAGAAAATGTTTTTGAAATGCTTTTGGACGGAACAATTCAGTCAGGAGCAACAAAAGTTCCGGAGATATTTATTCATAAAAATTTACGGGACTGTTTGAATGTAATTAACGAACGTTCGTTAGACAATAAAAAAATTGCTTTAGATAATAAATCGCCGGAATGCAGTTTGAATGAAGCAATGCAAAAATATGTAACTTCAGGAAATGTAGCAGAAACTAATGAATACATAACTGCAGCAATTGGAAGTGAGCGGGGATGGACGGATAACGAAAGAAAAATTCTTTCAGATAATGGATTCATTCTTTGCGGAATGGGAAACAGAATTATGAGGACAGAAACCGCTGCAACAGTTGCCGGTTCAATAATATTAAATCATATAGGAGCATTAAAATGACAAATGAGCGCATCAAAGAAATACTTTTAGATATAGAATCAAGCGATATAGATTTTACGGTAATTCAGACAGGAAAAGAAAGTAAAAGAGTGAACGGATTTTATAAGCCGGATACTCACGAAATTTATCTTCACAGTTTGAATTTTAAATCTGAAAATTCAATGATTTATACTGCTGTTCATGAATATACTCATCATTTGATGACAGTCGAAAAACAAAAAATAGATCCAACTTATGGTTCTGCATGTCGCGTTCATACTCAGGAATTCTGGGCAAAATTTGGCGACTTAATTCATGTAGCAGAAACAAAAGGATATTATTCAATCGGCTGGGAAAATAACAGCGAATTAAAAGAACTCACCCAGGATATTAAAACAAATTATCTGGAAAAAAACGGCGAGTTGATGAAGGAATTTGGTCAAAAGCTTGCGCGTGCTTTTGATTTGTGCAAAGAGGCCGATATACGCTATGATGATTATATAGACAGAGTTTTGTGTCTTCCAAGAAATTCTGCAAAAGACATTCGTAAGGTTGGTGCCTGCGATGTAAATCCTGCAATTGGTTTTGAAAATATGAAAGTAGTTGCTTCGATTAAAAAACCGGATGAAAGGACAAGTGTTCAGCAGGATTTTCTGGAAGGTGGAAAAAGCCCGGCAACAGTGCGTGAACTTATGAAGCAGAAAGCAGCGGCTGGCCGAACCAGCGAAAATGATCCAAAAGCAAAACTCGAAAAGGAAAAGCAGAGACTGGAAAAATCTATTGCTCAGCTTACACAACGTCTTGAATATGTGGAGGAAAGCCTTGCAAATCTCTAAAAAGAATTTACGTTTACCTATATGTATAATATTTTTTATTTTTATAATTAGTTCTCAAATATCTGCACAATCCATGGAAATGCTTCAGATGCCGGAAATGCCTGCTATGCCAACTATGCCGACCATGCAATCAATTTCTTCCGGCAGTTTTTATACACCAACAGTTCCAACGGCACCTGTTTCTCCTGCAAAACAAAATTCTGCAAAAACAAATAATACAGAAGATAAAAGCAACGAAGCAGTACTTTCAAATGCAAACACAACAACAAATACAAAAAATTCCCTGCA
Source organism: uncultured Treponema sp. (assembly GCA_947165795.1). The sequence continues at coordinate 10,961 of CAMVBP010000003.1, read as the reverse complement.
GACAGATCCATCAAATATTTTAACGGCTTCGGATATTCTGGGTTTATATGATTCCGGACTTTTTTCTGATTTATCTTCTTTAGATACAACTTCATCTGTGCAGAATTATGCAACAACTTCTCAGACAAATTTATTATTGCAGCAAATGCTGAATAGTTTGAATGATTTGAAAACTCAACAGAACAATGCAGATGCTTATCAAAAAACAGAGATGGAAGTTAAGCAGTCTGACGCACAAAATTTTAAATCCCGTGAACCAAAAATCTTAAGATTCAAAATAAACGGTTACGATATTTTATCTTCGCTTTCAGCATATTTTATAAGCGAACAGGAAGCAGACGGAACATTTCTTCTTACTGCCGATAGAAAATATTATGTTGATCAGTTTCCAAGAACAGAAACTTTTTATATGCTTTTCAGGCCTACAAGTACAACAGGAAGCAGTCTGACTTATAATGTTCAGCCAACACTCACACAGGACTATAAAAATGAAAATTCATTTATTTATAGAATGACTCAGACAGGAAACCTTACTGCAGAAAAAACAGGAAATCTTGTAGTTCTACATTATTCAGATAAAAATCTTTCTGTAGATTTGCTGTTGGATTTGGACAATAAATAAATCTGTAGGATTAACTAACTAACGGTCGTAAGTATGAATAAAACCGAATTATATAAGGCTTTCGAAAATTGCGGAATTGCACAGAATATTGCACAGGCTTTTGATACAAAAATGGAAGATTATATAAAAGAAATAATTCTCTATAATTCTGCGTATAATTTAACTAACACAAGCGATCATGATGAATTAATGACAAGACATATTTTGGATTCAATTTCGGCGTTTAAAAAAATCAAGGAAATTATTGATGAAAAATGTATTGGAAACAATAATTCTTCTGAACCTGTTATTGCAGATATAGGAAGCGGAGGCGGACTTCCGGGTATTCCACTTGCAACAGCTTTTATGCTTTCTGAAACAAACGTAAATTTTGAGCTTGTAGAGCGGATGGAAAAAAGATGTTCATTTCTGGAAAACTGTATTGCAATTCTCGGCTTAAAAAATGTTCAGGTAATAAACAGCGAAGCAGAGCGAATTGAAGCTGAAAAATACGATTTAATAACGTTCAGGGCATTTCGTCCTCTAGATAAAAAAATGACTAAAACCTTATTAAAAATTGTAAAACCGCAAGGTTTTCTTTGTGCATATAAAGCAAAGCTTGAAAGCATTAAAGAAGAAATGGAACAGATAAAAAATCTTGTTCCGGATTACAAAATCGAAAATCTAAAAGTTCCGGGACTTGAAGATTCAGAACGAAATTTAGTTATTATTCAAAAATAAATTTTTCCGCAAAAACTGTATTCATAAATCAGTTCAGGAAATTTTTAGCGAGGTATTTTTATGGAATTAAAATTAGATAATCTTTTAGGTAAAAAAAATAACAGGACAAGTGCACAGGTTGTAATTCAGGATGTAGTAAAAGTAAAAAAAGGGGAAAGGGTTTTAATTATTGCAAATCCTGCAACTTCAGAAATTGCACAGGATTTATTTTCTGCAGCAAGCGATGAAGGTGCTCAGTCTACATTAATTTTTCAGAGCGATAAAACCAGCTTTGATAATGCCAATCCAGAAGTACTTGCTGCAATTGCCACTGCACCGGATGTTTGTTTTTCAATTTCAAACATAAAGCTTGGAAAAGATCCGCAGGGAAATGCAAATCCATATAAGACAGACAGCGGCGAAGAATACACAAATATGTTCGATTATCTGATTAATGGAAAAAAGGTTATGCGCGGTGTATGGACTCCAGGAATTACTACAGATATGATGAACCGCACAGCTTCAATTGATTATAAAGAACTCCAGGAAAGATGCAGAAAAGTAAATGAATTTTTTAAGGATTCAGTTAGTGTAAGGGTAACTTCTCCGGGCGGAACAGATATAATTGTACCGGTAAACGGAAGAAACCTTCTTTTTGATGACGGAGATTTTTCTAAACCGGGAACTGGTGGAAACATTCCTGCGGGAGAAGTATTTATCAGTCCGGTCGTTGGTGGAAGTAATTTAAAAGATTCAAACGGAACAATTATTGAGCAGCAGTGTGATGGCTGCGAAGGAACAATTGTTTTTGACGGATCCATGACATTTTCTGACGGCGATGCGCTTTTGGAAACACCAATTACCTGTAAAGTTCAGGCTGGCTACGTAACGGAAGTTACTGGTGGAAGCGAAGCAAAAAGACTTTTAAAAACCATTACAGAAGCAGAAAACCGTTCAATGGCTTATGAAAAGGAAGGAAAGCTTGGAGAAGGGCAGGGCAGCATTTACAAAAAAAATGCGCGAAATATCGGAGAGCTTGGAATTGGATTAAATCCTGCCGCAAAAATTACAGGAAATATGCTGGAAGATGAAAAGGCTTTTCATACCTGTCATTTTGCAATCGGCGAAAATTATGACAACGATGCGCCAAGCTTAATTCATCTTGATGGAGTTGTAAAAGAACCGACGATTATTCTAACTTATTCAGACGGTTCATCAAAAACAATTTTGCAGGATGGTGCCTTGCAAATATAAAAAAACTGACTGCCGTAATGGCAGTCAGTTTTTTATTCAAACAAGTGCGCTACGGCACTGTTTATTAATAATTCTGTGCTTCAATCTGGAAATAGCTCTGTGGATGTGCACAAACAGGGCATACATTTGGAGCTTCTTTTCCAACAACAATATGGCCGCAGTTTCTGCACTGCCAGATAGCATCGCCATCGCTTGAGAAAACAAGTTTGTCTTCTACATTTTTAAGAAGCTTTCTGTAGCGTTCTTCGTGATGTTTTTCAATTGCGGCAACGCCTTCAAACTGTTTTGCAATTGCTTCAAAGCCTTCTTCTCTTGCAACCTTTGCAAATTCAGCATACATATCTGTCCATTCGTAATTTTCGCCGTCAGCAGCTGCCTTTAAGTTTTCTGCAGTAGTTCCAATTCCGCCGTTCAATAATTTGAACCACATTTTTGCATGTTCTTTTTCATTGTCAGCAGTTTCCAAAAAAATTGCAGCAATCTGTTCATATCCGTCTTTTTTTGCTTTGCTTGCGAAATATGTATATTTATTTCGTGCCATAGACTCGCCGGCAAAAGCAGTCTGCAAATTCTTCTCTGTCTGTGTTCCTTTAAGATCCATAAGATGCTCCTATAAATTTAATATGTGCAGCAAGCATTTATAAAATGCTAATCTGCCTCGTTTAAATATAATATGATTTTGAAAATGTGTATAGCAAAAGTTTCTACATTGAAAAATCTTTTCCAAGATAAATTTCGCGGGCAATTTCGCTGGAAAGAATTTCTTCTTTTGAACCTTGAGTCATAATCTGGCCCTGATTAATTATAATTGCCCTGTCTGTAATTTCCAAAGTATCGCGAACGTTATGATCGGTAATTAAAATTCCAATTCCACGATTTGCAAGAAGACGAATCATATTTTTAATGTCGGCAACGGCAATCGGGTCAATTCCGGCGAACGGTTCATCAAGTAAAAGAAATTTTGGTTCAGTAGCGAGGGAACGCGCAATTTCGGTTCGTCTGCGTTCTCCACCGGAAAGAGAAAATGCCTTCTGCTTTCTGATTCGTCCGATGGAAAATTCTTCAATTAGTGATTCGAGTCTTTCTTTTTTCTGTTCCATTGTTAAATCTTTGCGGGTTTCAAGAATAGACCAGATATTTTCTTCTACGGTAAATTTTCTAAAAACAGAAGGCTCCTGCGGAAGATAAGTAATTCCTTTTCTTGCGCGCTTATACATAGGAAGCCCGGTAATTCTTTCATCATTTAAATAAATGTCGCCGTCTGTCGGTTTGTAAAAGCCTACAACCATGTAAAATGTCGTTGTCTTTCCGGCACCATTTGGTCCCAAAAGTCCAAGAACTTCTCCGGTTGTCATAGAAAAATCAACGCCCTGAACAACTTTTTTGTGACCAAAATTTTTATATAAGCTTACGGCTTTTAATGTTGGAGTTCCTGAATAGAATGAGTCCTCGTTTTGAAAATCACTTTTTTCCATCATTTTTTATTCTCCGCCTGCATTTTTTTCTGCAGAATCTTCGGCTTCTTTTGAATCAATTACTTTTCCCTGAACATTTCCATCCAGAGTAATTTCCTGAGTATCCATATCAAAAGTAATATGCTGGGCCCTGAATGTATCATCATTCTGGCGAACCTGAGCATTTCCTGAAAGTTCAAGAATCTGTTCTTTTTTATAATAAATTGCATAGGAACCGCTGCAGATATTTTCTTTTTGAGTTAATGTAATCTGCATCTGAATAATTGCAATATCGGTTTCCTGATTATAATTTAAGATTTGGGATTTTACTTTTACATCGTTATCATTATCAGTTAAGTCAACATTTCCGCTTAAATTAACAATTTTGGTTTCCCTGTCGTATTCCATTTTGTCGCAGGAAAATTCCATATTTGTTTCGTAATTTTTTCCTTTGATATTTCCCTGTGCGATTATGTTTTTATAATCATCACCGGAAAGTTCAATTTTGTCTGCGTAAATTTCTATTGAAGAAGTTTTTATAAAAGCGTTTCCGGAAAGAATTGTTGAAGTATCTTTGCTGCCGGCCTTTCCGGACATTGAACTTGCATAAAAAGTAATTGTTTCTGCATAAGAAGCGGAAAGCGAAAAGAATAAAGTGAATAAAATTACTGCTGATTTTTTAAATAATCTTATCATTCCTCACCGCCGTTTTCAGAATCATCATTAATTTCTTCACTGGTTTCTTCGCTGCTGTCAGAATTTTCCGAAGTTTCAATTGTTCCTACAACATTTCCTTCAAAAGAAAAATTCTTGCTTATCCCGCTGGAAGAAAAACCGGTTCCGCGAATTTTTGAATCTTCTGTCTGAACCTGAACAAATCCGTTTTTGCTGCTTACAAGCTGTTCAGTCTTTGCATTCCATTTTAACATTTCTGCAGAAAACTTTACATCGTCTGTGTGGCTCGTTAAAGAAATATTTTCGAAAAGCTCGTAAATCTCTGCAGAAGTATCGGCAAAAAGAATTCCGCAGTTTCCTTCTGTAGAAATTTCATCATCATCATAGGCAATAAAAGAAACATCTTTTGCATAAGTTTCGGAAGAGTTTTTATATTGTTCAAGCTTTTTTGCAGAAATGTTATAGGTAATTTTGTTGTCTTCAAAACTGCTTATGGAAGTTCCTTCAAAAATGAATTCGGGAACAGTTTCTTCAACATTTACATTTTCAACGTATTTTAACGAACAGGAAATTAAACCGGTGCAAAAAAAAGGAATTAATAAAAATGCCTGAGCTTTGGTGAAAAATTTAAATTTATTAATAAATATTTTTTTCACAATCAGTCTTCTTTTTACCAATTAAAAGTCCTGCTTAATTTTTTCAATGTCCTTGCCTTTATCTTTTTCGCGGATTTCTACACGACGGATTTTTCCGCTTATAGTTTTAGGCAGTTCATCAACAAATTCGTAAATACGTGGAATTTTGTACATTGCGGTGTTTTCTTTTGCAAATGTAGAAATTTCAACTTCCATTTCTTTTTTGTCTTTATTTTGATAAGCCGGAACAAGAACAATTGTTGCTTTTACAACCTGACCGCGTTTTGGATCTTCAACGCCGGTAACGGCACATTCCATAACAGCCGGATGTTTTTGCAAAACAGACTCAACTTCAAACGGACTGATTCTGTAACCGGAAGATTTAATAATGTCGTCTTTGCGGCCTACAAACCAGATGTAACCGTCATCGTCGCGGTAAACATTGTCACCAGTGTGGTAGAAACCGCCGTCAAAAGCTTCGGCAGTAAGGGAAATGTCTTTGTGGTAGCCTGTAAGCAAACCAAAAGGATGACCCTGATCAACATGAATACAAAGTTCACCAACTTCTCCGTTAGGAACTGGTTTATCATTAGGATTTAAAATTTCAACATCGTAAGCAGGAGAAGGGCGGCCCATAGAACCAGGCTTTACAGGAGAATCCATAAAGTTTCCGCAGATAACTGCAGATTCAGACTGACCGTAACCTTCATAAATGCGTTTACCTGTCTGTTCAAGCCATTTGTCATAAACTTCATCATTCAAGGCTTCGCCGGCAGTACTAAAGCGTACACATTTGCTTAAGTCATATTTAGAAAGATCCTGGCGAACAAGGAAGCGGTAAACAGTTGGCGGCGCACAGAAAGTTGTAAGACCGTATTTAGAAATTAAAGTAAGCATTTTATCCGGCTTAAGCATGTTCATATCGTAAACGAACTGAGCAGTACCGCAAATCCACTGACCGTAAATTTTTCCCCAGCTTGCTTTTGCCCAGCCGGTTTCTGCAATAGTAAGATGCAAACCGTCGTCTACAACGCAGTGCCAGTATTTTGCTGTAATAATATGACCGATCGGGTAAGTAAAATCGTGCAGAACCATTTTTGGATAGCCCGAAGTTCCGGAAGTAAAGTACATGAGCATTGGGTCAGAATTATGAGTTGCAGCCTCTCCTACAGGACGAGGAAATTCAGGATCAATTTTTTCATATTCCGAATGAAAATTAATCCAGCCGGTGCGGTCCGGACCAACAGTAACAAGATATTTTACTGTCGGCGATTTTACCATAGCCTTTTCAATTTCTTCCTGAACGTGCGGATTATCGTACGAGATAATCATTTTTACGTCGGCAGCGTTGGTTCGGTATTCAATATCTGTTTTTAAAAGCTGATCAGAAGCGGCAATTGCTACGGCACCAATTCTGTGTAAAGCCGGCAAAAGGAACCACCATTCATAACGGCGGCGAAGCATGAGCATAACCATGTCGCCTTTTTTAATACCTTTTTGTGCAAGCCAGTAAGCAGCACGCTTAGATTCGCGGGAAATATCTGCAAAAGTGAATATTTTTGCTTCAGTTGAATTATCATCAATCCATACAAGGGCACGTTTATTTGGTTCTTCGCGGGCATAGCGGTCAACTATATCATAAGCAAAGTTAAAATTTTCCGGTGCAGTAAGATGGCAATTAGCCTTTAAGTCCTCATAAGAAGTAAAATCTCTATAATCTTTTATAAATTCAGAAGCCAAATTCATAGGACACCCCTTAAAAAAATTATCTCTATTATGACAGACTGATAGAATTTGTCAATTGAGGTGGGCTGCTTTGCAGACGCTCCATGCCCTAAAGCAGATTATTCAAAAATCATTTCTACTTGAACTAACACATTTTTTTCTATAATCTGTATTTAATTTTAAATGGGGTTATTATGGATTCTTCTTTTTACAATATCGATAAATACAAAACAGATAATATCCGTGCTGTAGATGCCAAATACGAAGCACAAAAAATAGCATTTGCGCCGCTTGCTTTTCAGGCGATTAAAGCAATGATAAATCTTGGAATTCTGCAGGCTATTTCAGATAGTGGAGAAGAAGGAATTACCAGAAAGGCTGGCAGAAAAATGTAATGTTTCTGAATACGGAGCCGGAGTTTTGTGCGAAATGGCGCTTGGAATGAACGTCATAAAATTAACAAAAGATTCAGAATCAGATCCAAAGACAGAAAAATATCTTCTTGGAAAAATCGGCTGGATGCTTTTAGAAGACGATTTAACACGTGTAAATTTCTGGTTTACAAACGACATCTGTTACGAAGGTGCCTGGAAGCTCGAAGAATCTGTAAAGAACGGAAAGCCTGAAGGCTTAAAAGTTTTCGGCGATAAATGGACAACAGTTTACGAAGCACTTTCTACTTTGCCGGATCAGACAAAAAAATCATGGTTTGAATTCGATCACTTTTATTCAGATATAGCATTCCCGGAAGCCTTACCAATTGTATTCCAAAAAAATCCAAAACATATTTTAGACATTGGCGGAAATACAGGAAAATGGTCGCTTACCTGCTGCCGTTATAATCCGGATGTAAAAATGACAATCTGCGATCTTCCAGGCCAGGCAAACGTTGCAAAGAAAAATGCTGCAGAAGCAGGCTTTGCCGACAGAATAGATTTTTCTATGGGAAACGTTCTGGAAGAATCTACAAAGCTTCCTGCAAATCCGGATGCCGTATGGATGAGTCAGTTTTTGGACTGCTTCAGCCTGCATCAGGTAACAAAAATTCTTAAAAAAGTTCACGAAGCTGCAAACGAAAATACAAATGTCTGGGTTTTGGAGCCGCTTTGGGATAAACAGAAATTCGAAGCAAGTACATATTCACTTATGGGAACTTCTTTATATTTTACCTGCATCGCAAACGGAAATTCAAAAATGTACCGTTATCAGGAACTTGTAGATGCAATAGAAGAAGCAGGCTTTAAGCTGGATTGCGCTCATCACAATTTAGGAAGCAATGCATATTCACTTTTGTGCTTTAAAAAAGCCTAAATTGCCAACTTAAGGAATAATATGAAAGAGCTGTATATATCACATTTAACACAATGGGCGCCTGGTCTTGGAGAAGATTCAGAACTTTGGGAAGAATGGGCCAATGATATTATAGAAATTCTGCAGACAAAGGAATCTCCAAAGCTTGAATATACGGATCCGCTTTTCAGGAGACGGCTTTCGCAAATTACAAAAATGACAGTTCATGTAATTCACCGTCTTTTAGAAAAGACGCATATCGATAAAGAAACAAAAATCGTATTTGTTTCTACCCGCGGAGAAATTGAGCGTGAATTTACCATTAATAAAGGGCTTATAGAAGATAATATGATTCTTCCTGCCGGTTTTTCACTTTCTGTTTTTAATACACCGGTTTCTTCGGCAACACTTGCCTTTGGATTAAAAGGCGGATATTCAGTTATTTATCCATCAAAAGGAAATTTTTCAGATGCTTTTAAAACAGCAGTTGCTCCGCTTTTAGCCGGAACAGAAGAAAATATTATTTTTGTTTATGCAGATGAACTTGTTCCGGAATTATATGCAGAAAAACGTCCGGAAAATAATTATCCATTTGCATTTGCATGTGTAATCAGCAATAAAAAGAAAGAAGGAATCTGTATAGATGATTTTTCATCAGTTTCTTTTTCATCTTTTGATTTTTTAAAATTTCTGCTAAAATAATAGGTGTATGCGCAAAAAGACGGCGGGTTACATGCAGCTTTATCTGCCCGCATCTGCCGTTGGCAAAACTGCTATTTCGCGCATCCGTGCGCGACCGCTGCCACGGAGGCTTTAAAGGAGATTGATATGTCAGAAATGACACAAGAAGAAATATACGAAAAATATAATCATTCAGATTTACCAAAAATAAAAAACATATTTACATATCCTTATTATTGTATTTCTAAAATTTTTGCAATTGTATTTTTTGGAGTAGGTGCAATAGTACTTGCCATTCTTGTTTTTCCATTTATAAGAATTTTTTCTCTTTTCAGTAAAAAAGAATTTGGAATTATTGCACGTGAATATGTTTCTCATACATTCAGACTTTTTCTTGGTTCCCTGCATGTTACAAGAGTTTCTATCCGCAAGGTAGAAAATCCACAGGAATTCAGAAATATTCACAGTAAAATTATAATTGCAAATCATCCTTCATTACTTGATTTTGTTTACATAATGTCTTTGGTTCCAAATTCAACCTGTATTGTTCGCGGCGGTCTTACAAAAACTCCTCTGCGTGGCGTAATTAAACAGGCTTATATTACAAACACAACAGATTTTAATGATGTTTTAGTGGAATGCAAAAGACTTACAGACGAAGGCTGTAACGTTATAATTTTCCCGGAAGGAACAAGAACTCCGCGTCACGGACAAAATATTTATAAAAAAGGTGCGGCAAGAATTGCACTTTTCTGTGGCTGTGATGTTCAGCCGATTTTTATTGGCGGAAGCGATAAGTACGGTCTTGGAAAACACGATCCTTTATGGTCGTATAATCACGTAGAAAAATATGTTTATGATTTTAAACTTCTTCCGACAATTCCTGTAAAAGAATATCTGGAAGTTGCAGAATCAATTGGTGCTAAACGACTTACTCAAAAAATGGAAGAAGTTTTAAAAGCTGCCGGCGATGAATATAAAAAGACTTACACCGGAAAAACAATGAGCAATTATTAAGGAATATGAATAATTTCTCTAGGTTTACTTCCGTTTGCCGGGCCTACAATGCCGCGTTCTTCCATTTCTTCTACAAGACGTGCAGCGCGGTTATAACCAATCTTTAATTTACGCTGGATAAAGCTTGCACTTGCTTCTCCTCGCTGAATAACAATTTCAAGGGCCTGATCATAAAGCGGATCATCATCATCCATAGGTTCACCAAACAAATCGCGAGCCTGTTCTTCTTCATCTTCTACGAAAATCTGGTCATCTATATAATCCGGTTCACCATATTCTTTAACGGCATTTACAACGTCTTCAACTTCCTGATCAGTTACGAATGTACCCTGAATTCGGATTGGAGCAGGATCAACTGCAGAAGCATAAAGCATATCACCACGGCCAAGAAGTTTTTCTGCACCGACTGTATCAATAATAATATTAGAGTCTGTACGGCTGGCAACCATAAATGCAATTCGTGTCGGAATATTTGCTTTAATCAAACCGGTAATTACATTTACAGAAGGACGCTGTGTTGCAAGTACAAGATGAATACCAACGGCACGGCTCATTGCTGTAAGGCGGGCAACAATTGTTTCAAGCTCTTTTCCGCTTGTTGCCATTAAATCTGCAAACTCATCAATAATAACAACAATGTAAGGAAGTTTTTCTGTACAGATCTTCTGTTCCTTAATTTTCTGATTATAATTTGCAATGTCGCGAACTCCCATTCCATCAAGCAATGCATAACGGCGTTCCATTTCGCACAAACAATACTGCAAAGCCTGAAGCGCTTTTTTTGGCTCTGTGATTACAGGAGTGAGCAAATGTGGAATGTTGTTATAAAGTTTAAGTTCAACAACTTTAGGGTCTACAAGAATAAGTTTTACATCGTGGTAAGAACGCTTGTAAAGAATGGAAAGAATC
>CAMVBP010000002.1 GCA_947165795.1 uncultured Treponema sp. | reverse complement strand
TTGTAAATGAATATGACATTCGGCTTCCTTCGGGGCAGGCTCCAATTCCATATTTTATGCCGGGAGAAAAAATCAGTGTAACAACAAATGACGGAAACACAAAGCAGTATGAAGTAATGGCAACTGTTCAGCTTCCTTACGCCTTCCGACTTCAGATTTTTGATACTCTTGATATGTTTTACATTCTTCCATCTCAAGAGTTTAACGGTTTCTGCACACCACGTACTCCAATGCGCTGTCTCTTTAATGTGTCTGATGATGTAGAAGAAAATATTGAAGAGTGGATGGAGACCTACACTACAGAAACAGAACCTGCGCTTACTTATGTTTCACGAAAAAGCTACAAACAGGAATTTAAAAGCTTTACAAGCATGATTATGATTATAGGCGGGCTTTTGACAGGCATCCTGGCCCTCATAGGACTTTTGAACCTTGCAAACACAATGACCACTTCTATTATTTCCCGCCGTCTTGAACTTGCTATGCTTGAAGCAGTAGGCATGACAAAACGAACTCAGATAAACGGAATGTGCATCGAAGGACTTTTGTATGCCATTTTTACCGGAGTTGCAGGAATCTTTTTGTGCAGCATTTTTTCTGCAGTGCTCATCAAACCGTTTGGAGCCGGTATGTGGTATTTTGAATGGAACTTTTCGCTGCTTCCTGTGGCTGTAGTTTTCCCGATTATGATTGTGATTACACTTGTGCTGCCCGTAATCATCTACAATAGAGTTATGAAAGCATCTGTTGTAGAAAGACTTCGTGTTGCAGAGGTGTAAATAGATATTTATTCAAAAAATCAAATGCATGTTATAATAATATAGGTTCGCTATTCCGAGCGAAGAAAAAAAGGAATAAAGAATGAATAAAGAGTGGTCAGAAAAGAATAAAAAAATGCAGGAGCTCATTTCAAAGGAGGGGAGTTTTTCCAAAGGCATAAACCTGCTTCTGGAACTGCGCGCCGAGCTTTTTGAGCAGATAACTTCGATTGTAAAAACTTTTCCTGCAGTGGCTTTTTACCAGATGCCTTTTGGTGCCGGTGAAGGTTCGCATCGCACAACTCTTGCCTGGTCACTCTGGCATACTTTTAGAATTGAAGATATTGTTGCGCATGAATTGATTTTGAAGGGCAAGCAGATTCTTCTTACGGGCGCTTGGCTCAAAAAAACAGCCAGCCCGATTATCACAACTGCCAACGAACTCGACGGCGATGCAATGATTGAGTTTTCAAAGAAGCTGGATGTCAAAGGCGTTTATGAATACTGCAAGGCTGTGATGGAGTCTACAAATAAAATGCTTGGGAAGCTGCAGTTTGCGGATTTGAAAAAGACTTTTTCTGATGCGGACAGGGAACGGGTTGTCGCCAGTAAGAGCGTTAGCCCTGAAGAAAGCTCCGTCTGGCTGATTGACTTTTGGTGCGGTAAAAATATCAAAGGTTTAATTCAGATGCCTTTTTCCCGCCACTGGATTATGCATGTAGAAGCAATGCGCCGCATAAAAAACAAGCTGTGCCAGCAAGCCAAAAAAGGCGTAGACCAGATTGCCTACTGCGGACTTTCATGTGGACACTGCTTTTTGACTTCCTGGTGCGGTTCTTGCAGGACAATTTACAACACCTGTTCCTATGCACTCTCTTCACCTGATGGCGTATGCCCTAACGCTGCCTGCTGTAAACAAAAAGGCCTGGACGGCTGCTATGAATGCGACGAGCTTTATAATTGTAAGAAAGGCTTCTACTCCCTGGGCAAAGAAACAAACGCAATAAGGGTAATGGCCCTGTTCATCCAGAGACACAACAAAAAAGAATTACTGAAAGTCATGGATACCATGCATTCAAAAAAGAAGTTCGAAAAAATTCAGGAAGTCCTTGGTGATGATGTTGAAGAAGGCATGAAGATTCTGGAAAAATTTTCGAGCAAAGCGTTATAAAATATGAATATAAAACTATGACCTTACAAACTCGAAGATTCTCAAATTATCTGCAGCTGGATAAACGATGAAAAAACTTTGTTCCAATGGTCGGCTGACAGAATCGGGAAGTTTCCTTTGCTGGGAAATGAATTAAATGAGAATTACGCCCGTGAGCACAAGAATTGTGCGGATTCTTGATTCAGATAGGGAATGCATTGATATGGAAATAAGCTTGATTATTTCGTAATCAAATCAGCTGCTTCAATTGCGGAGTGAACCGTAAAATCCTGACCTAAGTCAGTGGGAGACTTTTCATTTCTGGAAATTAAAACCGAGGTACAACCAAAGTTTTTAGCTGCCTGAATGTCCCTCTGATTATCGCCTATCATTACCATTTCTGTTGGTGCTGAATTAAAAAATGCGGCAATATCTGCAAGTCCTTTTGGATTTGGTTTTCTCCATCCACAGGTAACAGAAGAAGCATATAAATCAAAATATGGAAGCAGAGGTTCTACGTAAGCCTTATGAAGTGAATCGGGCATGGCACTTGCGACATCTGTCAAAATGGCGGTTTTGAGATGAGCTGCGCGAAGCTTCTTAAGTGCGGGGATTGAATCTTCATAAATTACCGGCTCAAGCTTGAGCGATTCAAAAAATGTATTAATGATTTTTTCAAGCGGAATTGTGGTCGAATCATAATTCCAATTTTGCACAGCCTCTGTAAAGATTTTTTGTGCAGAGATTTCTTTTTCCCTCATTTTAATCCGGGGATTATAATTTTTTAAGATTTGGACAGAAGTTTTGATTTGTTGGTCGGAAAGGTTTAATCCAAGTTTCTGATTTACATATTCAAAAGCCGGCTGATAATATCCGTCCCAGCTTAAATGCATCCCCTTATATTCCATAAGAGTTTCGCCCAAATCAAAAACAACAACTTTATATTTCATTTCTGCCATGCCAGAATTATACCTCATTAGATTCTTTTCTTACAGTTTTTTTTTCTTGCAAAATCTTATTTGAGCAGATAGAATTTTTAGGAATGCTGTTATATGGGGAAAAATGAAAATAATGAAAACAAAAGAAGTCATAATTGAACAACAGAAAGCTTTTATTCAGGAACTCAAAAACAAAACTAGGGATTTCCTAAACACAATTGATAAAACAGAAATTGAAACGATCCTGCTTTCGGGAAGTGTTTCGCGCTCAGATTTCTTTCCTCGTATAAAAGAAAATGGTGAGTATGACGGCATGGTTGATTTAATCGTAATGAAAAAACACGGAAGCAAGATTACGGCCGAAGAAATTTTTGGACCAGATCAGGATCCGCCGATTCCATACCATTGTATAAAAGTTGATAATTTGTGGTTTGCAATTTTATTTACGGATTTTATAGACACAGATGCGTTTTCTAAATTTGAAGAACCTCGGAAATTTTCAATTCTGGAATCCCAGATTTTGTACGACCCGAATGATTCATATAAAAATGAACTTTTAAAAATCAATCAATTTGTAAAGCAGGATTTGAAAAATAATCTTGATGGTGCTTTGGGCTACATTCATTATCTGATTTCAGATTACAAAAAAGACCGCTGGTATCGACGGGATGCATTTGTCCAGCTGCATGAAAATCTGAACACTGCAATCAGAGCTGGAATCCGTGCCTTGTTTTATATAAATGGATTTTATTCTCCTGCAGAAGACAGGGCTCTTTATTATTCGCACAGTCTTCCAAACCTTCCTGCCAATTATGACGATTTAATTTTGCAAATCTATAAGCAGGATATTAGTTCGGAAGAAGATTATTTCAGGCGAGAAAAAGTTTTTATGGAAAAAATTGTCGGGTTTATTGAGAATAATTACGAAATTGATTTAATTTTTCACCAGACGTGAAAAAACTTATGTTATAATAAATTCAAAAATGGACAACATAATCCTGAATATCTGGATAGAAATGAAAAATGGTCTCAAGGTTCGCCTGCTTTTAAAACCCGGCAACGAAGACTGTTCATTTTTAATAATGGAAATAGATGACAACGGCAGCATAAGCAAAAAAGCCCTGCTTGTAAAAGGTCGCAAAGTTTTTGACAACACTGGAAAATGTCTGGACTTTGGTGACGCATATCCATTAACAACTGAGCACGGCAAAATGTTGATTACAAAGCAGTTTATAAATTCGTGGCTATAAACTTTAGCAGGACAAAACTGAACAATATTTGACAAGATTTCCGGCGCGACCAGGCGTAGAATAAAATCATCACAGAGAAAGGAGTATGACAATTGGAGTGGCTGACCAATATCAGAAAGGCAATTGATTACATGGAATCACATCTCGAAGAAAACATCACTGCGCAGGATGTTGCCGACCAGGTGTTTATGTCCTCATTCTTTTTTCAGAAGGGATTTTCGCTGATGACGGGGTACGGGCTTGGTGAATATATCAGAAACCGACGTTTATACCAGGCGGCGCTGGACCTTCAGAAAACTGATGAAAAAATAATCGACATTGCGCTTCGTTACTGCTATGAAACTCCCGAAAGTTTTACAAAAGCTTTTTCGCGCTTTCATGGAGTGAGTCCATCGCAGGTGCGGGAAGGCTCTCCGGTAAAACCATTTCTTCCTCTGAAAATTGAGATTTTTATTCACGGAGGTAATCAGATGGATTACAAAATTAGAACTATGACTGGCTTTAAAGTGATTGGTTTTGCGCGTGAGTTTGACGGCGAAACTTCTTATGTAGAGATTCCAAAGTTCTGGGACGAAATTGGCGAAAAATATGCAGCCCGTGTCTGGAGTGGCGAGACCCCTGAAAGCAAGTATGAAAAAATTATTGCAGAAAATAATATCGGCGAATACGGAGTTTGTATTGATGATGTTGGCGGCAGCAAGTTCCGCTATATGGTTGCAGGTATTTACAAGGGCGGCGAAGTTCCGGAAGGCATGACAGTTTATGAGCTTCCTGATTTTGACTGGGCTGTCTTCGACTGTTATGGTCCATGCCCTAAGGCGCTTCAGGATGTAAATACAAAAATCTTTAAGGAATGGCTGCCAGGAAATGCAGATTTTGAGTTCCCGGGCCGCGTAAACCTTGAGTGGTACGGCGATGGCGATCCTGCCGCTTCAGATTATCACAGCGCAATCTGGATTCCGGTAAAGAAGAAGTAGAATATATGTGCACAAAATCTAGGGAAAGAATATGGAAAAAGAAACAGACGAACGATTAACCGCAATCGAAATGAAACTTGCTTACATGGAAGACTTTGTAAACCAGATTCAAAACGTTGCAGTTGAACAGGCAAAGATTATTGATAAGTTGCAGAAAGAAATGAAACTAATGTCCGACAGAGTCCGCGAAATGTCTAACGCAATGGAAGGGGATATTCCTAATCGAAAGCCACCGCATTATTAAGCAGAAGCCATTATCATCACTGTATATCATAGATTTGTGGCTTGCCTAAAAAGTATCCCTGCATAAGTTTTATTGGATAATTTTTCAGATAGTCATATTCTTCTTGAGTCTCAACGCCTTCTGCAAGAATTATGATATTTTTTTTCTGCAGATAAGTACAAATATCAACGAGTGCTTTTTGATTTGTAACGTTTGTATGAATATTTGTAATTAGCTGGCGGTCAATTTTTACGATATCGGGATTGTAGAAATCTATACATTCCTCGTCGATGTTTTTTCCCGTTCCGTAATCGTCAATTGCTATAAATTGACCTGTCTGTGATCTTTTAAATTGTGCTGTTTTTTTGTTGTGGGCATGATTGTCAAACTCTGTGTACTCAAGCATTTCTACAACAAGGCGGTTCTTTAATCTGCGCTGTACAAGCTGATGAACTTTTTCCATCATCTCATCTGAAACAAAAGCGGATGGAAATGAATTTAAAAACAGTTTTCCAGTAAGATTATTCTCCAAAAAATGTTTTGCTCCATAATAGGTGGTAAACTCTTCAATTTCATTTAAGCGATTGTGGCGTGCATATTCCGCTATGACTTCCATTGGAGTATAAGGTGCCGGTCGCATAAGTGCTTCATAGCCGTAAATAGTATTTGTTGCGATTTCAAAGATCGGCTGATATGCGAAATTAATTTTTTCCGGTTGTGACATCAACTCAAAAATAGAAATATTTTCTTCACACATTAATATAATTATAACATGATATTTGAATTTTTGAATTAAAAGTTTTTTGAGTGCTTGGAGTGTTCATGTCAAAAAAAATGCTTATTCACGGCAACTTTTGTGATGTAAATCTTTGGGCAAATTATATATAATAAAATCAGGAGTAGTTCATGAAAAAATGGTACGACTAAGAATATGAGTTTACAGTTGATGTAACAGGCTTTTTGTACTGAGACTACACAGAACGTTTTTGCCGCAATGGTGAAGAACCTGGCGATAAATATACCTGTACTTACGGCAAAACCGCTTGGAAACGAGAATTTTCATAAAGGAAAATTCTGGGAATACCCGGCTGAAACTAAATAAAATTTAAAATATGGGATGAAAAAAATGGACACACGAAGAGACAAGACAAATTATTATCTGGATATAGCAGAGGAAGTTTCTAAACGAAGTACCTGTCTGCGCAGACATTATGGAGCTGTCATTGTTAAGAATGATGAGATTGTTTCGACAGGATATGTTGGTGCTCCAAGAGGCAGGGCAAATTGTACGGATCTTGGTTATTGCATCAGGGCAAAATTAAATATTCCCCGCGGAGAGCGTTATGAGCTTTGCCGAAGCGTTCATGCAGAAGCTAATGCCATCATCTCGGCACCAAGGGACAGAATGATAGATTCAACATTATATTTGACAGGCCTTGAAGTAAGCGATAAATCTTATATCAATAATGCAAACAGCTGTTCTATGTGTAAAAGACTTGTCATTAATGCAGGAATAAAATCTGTTGTCATTCGATTAAATCACGATGAGTATAAAACAGTTGAAGTTTCATCCTGGGTTGAAAATGATGAATCTGTAGATGGCACTATGGGATATTAAAAGCCTGAACTAAGATGGCATCCATAGAAGTTAGCAAATACTTCTTCGCCTTCAAACACATATTCTGCATTTGCTACTATCAATGCGATTCTGTCTTCATATGGACTTTTTATATATGCAGTCGGCATTACACCGCAACAGAGTTTATTATTAATTTTGCTGACTGTTTTATGCTTTTCATTTTTTATTGCAATTATTTCATAATCCATGTGCTGTAAACCAAAATCTCCTATGTACTCTTTCTGGTTAATTATTTTAAAATTAATTTGATTTCCATTCTTATCAACTGCGGGCAATAATTCGGTTTTTACAGGCTTAAGGATTATTTTGTTTTTTTTCAAAGCCTTATTAAATTCCTGGGAATTGTTTATTATGCATTCTTCAAAAGTTTGGGCGAGTTCCGGATTTTCTCCATAGTCATCATTGTCGTACCAGCGTATTTCCTTATAATAAACATTCTCATCTTCTACCATATCCTGAATTGTAAAATAAAGATCATGACCTCCTCGGCCGTCGACAGATTTGTTATTTATAAATGCCATTTTCCCGTCTTTGGACCAGCCGAGTACGTAAATATCATTGTTCTGTCCGTAAATATTTAAATTTTTATCATACTTTGTTTCTTCAACAAAAAGAGAAGTAATAACAGGATTAAGTTTATATTCTTCAATTTTGATTTTTTTTAAATCCTGTGAGTAGAGATTCATGGAGAATAAAACTAATAGAAATACAAAAATAATTTTTTTCATTTTATCACCTCGTTCAGAATATTATTGTAATCTGAGGTTTGCGTTTTAACAACAAAAAATGGACAAGCGATATGAAGGGCGCACGAAGTGCGTTCCGCAGCGGAGCG
Organism: uncultured Treponema sp.; assembly: GCA_947165795.1. The sequence continues at coordinate 21,558 of CAMVBP010000002.1, read as the reverse complement.
GAGGAATGGAGCCGAAAGGCGGAACCTGGAATAGCGCGGTTTTTGCCGTAGGCAAAAATGGCCCAAGACAATATAATTCAAAAAGAGGTTAATTTTTTATGAAAAAGGGATTTTTTTATCTTGCTATGGCTTTGCTTGCTTTTTGTGGAATTGGACTTGAGGTGCTTCTTGCTTTTGGAATTGAGCCTCTTCTTTATGGAGCTGAAATGAAAGAATGGACTGTTGTCCAGCAGATTCTCCATTGGATTTTTACCTGTATTTTGTGGGGAGCTTCGGCTTTTGGTGTAATTACTCTCGCTAAGAAAAAAGGCGGTTTTGATATTTTTCAGAAGGGAAAGAAGGTTGAACTCTGGAAGTGGATTGTGATTATTCTGATAGTTATTGGAAGCCTGATTGTTTCCTATTTGGATTGGAACGGCTTTAAGGTTGTAAAGGAATTCAAGGCTAACGGACCGCTTCGTTTTGTCTTCCAGTATATTTACTATGTATTTGAAGTACTGCTGGTTACTCTGATTCTTGTGTTCAGTCAGAAGGCTTTTGAAGAATGGTTTAAAAATCCATATATTCCGTATGGCGGAATTATTGTTGCGCTTACCTGGGGCGTTGGACATTTTTTTACAAAGGACGTTGCAACAGGTTTTATTACTATGCTTTCCGGTCTTGCTTTTGGAAGTGTTTATCTTCTTGTAAACCGCGATATTAAAAAAGCATACGTTATTTTGTGGCTGATGTTTGTTTTGTAATACAAAAAAATGGCATCTGCCTTATTATTATCAGTCAGTTCACAAATATTTTCTATTATTTTGAGCAGTAGTTATGAAAAAAACTTATTCAAAAGAAGAAATAAAAAAGGCTTTATGCCGCTATCATAATCTCGATGGTGCAGACTGTTTGTGCGGAAAAAAGGGTGCACAAAAAATCATGCAAAAGCTTGGAACTATTCAGTATGATCCGCTCAATGTAGTTTCCAGAAATGCAGATCTTGTTTTGCAGGCCCGCGTAAATGATTATAACGAATCGCAGCTGTATGAACTTTTATATAAAGACCATAAACTTGTCGACGGTTATGATAAGGAAATGTGTATTTACAATGCTGCGGATTTTAAGCAGTTTGGTTATATACGTTTTGAAAATAAAAAAATGATGCACAATATTCTGCAATGGCGCAGACAGCTTGATGTACTTGAACTTTTGGATGAAGTCCGGGATTTTGTTGCACAGAATGGTAAGACGGGAACAAAGGATCTTTCTATTGGAAAATCGCATGGAAACAGCTGGGGGCATAAAAAACTTTCAAGCATGGCTTTGGATTATCTTTTTAATACCGGAGTTATTTCTGTAGTTGAACGTCACGGAACTCAAAAATATTTTGATTTAAGCGAGCGTGTTTTTGGAGAAGCCGGACGCCTTGTTGATAGTATTTCCAACAGTAAAGATCTTGTCTGTAATCCGGAAATTCCTCTGGAAGAATTTCTTGAATGGTATGTTGAACGCCGAATAAAAAGCGTAGGAATTGCATGGAATAAATCCGGCGGAATCTGGCAGGGCCATTATCTGAGTAATTCGGAAAACCGTACAAAAATACTTGCGGCGCTTGAAGAAAAAGGCCGGATTAAAAAAATAGCAATCGAAGGAATAAAAGAACCGTTTTATACGGTAAAAGATTTTGGCAAATATTTGAAAGCGGATTTACCAGAAGGTTATGCACGCTTTATCGCTCCGCTTGATAATATTATGTGGGATAGACAGCTGCTGGAAACTCTTTTTAATTTTGAATATCGCTGGGAAGTTTACACTCCGGCAGAAAAACGAAAATACGGTTATTATGTTCTGCCGGTTCTTTACAACGGAAATTTTGTAGCAAGATTTGAACCTGAGCATGTCAGCAAGGCAAAAGAATTTGTTATAAAAAACTGGTGGTGGGAAGAAGGCGTTCAACCGGATTCAAAAATGCTGACTGCAATTAAGAAAGAAATTGAACGCTTTGCAAATTTCCTCGGTGTCCCCGTAAATTCAGAATCTATTTCTGTTTTTTAAGCAGCCTCAGGCTGTTCAATACAGCAAGAATTGTAACGCCAACATCGCCAAAAACTGCAATCCACATATTAGAAATTCCGATTGCGCTGAGAAGGAGAATTGTTCCTTTAATTCCCAGTGCTCCGTAAAGATTTTCATAAACTATGCGGAGTGTGCGGCGGCTTATTTTAATTCCTTCAACAATCTTACTAGGTTTATCTTCCATAACGATTATGTCAGCAGCTTCGATTGCAGCGTCACTTCCCATTGAACCCATTGCAATTCCGGCATCGGCGCGGGCGAGTACGGGAGCATCGTTAATTCCGTCTCCTGCAAAAATAAGTGTTCCACGCTTTTTTCCTGATTTTGAAAGGTCTGCAAGGAGTTCTTCTACTTTGGCAAGCTTGTCTGCACTCAAAAGCTGACCATATGCTTTTTTAAGGCCGAGCTTTGCGGCAACTGTGTGGGCAGCACGCTCGTTATCGCCTGTAAGCATTACAACATTTTCTACACCAATTTTATGAAGGCCTTCAACGGTTGAAGCAGAGTCATCTTTTATTTCATCACTGATTACAATGTGGCCGCTGTATTTTCCTTCGCTTGCAACATGAATGACTGTTCCATCCTGATGTTCTGCACACTCGTTGTAAGCTATGCCAAAGTGCTCCATAAGACGTGTGTTTCCTGCAAGAACCTCTTTGCCGTTTACAAGCGCTTTAATTCCTTTTCCTGCAATTTCTTCTACATTTTCAAGCTTTACCTGGTCGCAGCATTTATCGTGATGAGCGGCTTTTAGCGATGCAGAAATCGGGTGAGTTGAGAACATTTCTGTATGAGTTGCAAGTGCAAGAAGTTCTGTTTCTGTAATTGCAGCATCTGTTGCGTGAATATGAGTTACAACAAAGTTTCCTTTTGTAAGAGTTCCTGTTTTATCGAAAACTGCAGTTTTTGTACGGCCAAGCGCTTCCAGATAAACGCTTCCTTTAATTAAGATTCCTTTGCGTGCAGCTGCTGTAATACCGCCGCAGAAAGAAAGCGGAATAGAAATTACAATTGCACAAGGGCAGCTTACAACAAGGAACATGAGCGCGCGGTAAAACCAGGTATTCCAGGTTTCATGCCAGCCCCAGTTTCCGGATTTAATTCCGATAATGATGCTTGGTATAATTGCAAGCACAAGCGCTGAGTAAACAACTATTGGAGTGTAAACTCTTGCAAATCGAGTTACAAACTGTTCTGACTTTGTCTTGTTTTCTGTTGCATTTTCTACAAGTTCAAGAATACGTGAAAGTGCAGAATCTCCAGCATGTCTGGTAGTACGGATTTCCAGAACGCCCTGTTTATTAATCGAACCGGAAAGAACTTCATCTCCAACTGCAACGCGGCGCGGAATACTTTCTCCTGTAAGTGCTGAAGTGTCTACAAAGCTTTCTCCGTCTACAACAACACCGTCGATTGGAATTCTGTCGCCCGGTTTTACAATAATTACAGAATCTGTTTCTACATCTTCCGGGGCAACCTCGCGGGTTTCTGCACCAACTTTTATAGTTGCGTGATCGGGACGGAGTTTTGCAATTTCTTCAATAGAGTCGCGGGATTTATCTACTGCATAATCTTCGAATTTTTCTCCGACCTGATACAGAATCATAATTGCAACGGCTTCTTCATATTCGCCAAGAAGAATTGCACCGATAGCGGCAACAGACATTAAGAAGGATTCGTCCATCAGTTCACCATGAATTAAATTAGAAACAGCGCCGATTACAATATCTTTTCCTGTAATAATAAAGGCAATAAAGTAAAGCACCATAAAAACAGCGCGGTGAATTAATTCAATCTTACCAACGTTACTCAGCCATGTTTCTAAAGGAAGGTGTTCAATAACTAAGCCAAGTACAAAAAGTACGGCTGCAAAAACAAGCTGCTTTACAGAAAGTTCTTTTTCTTCTTCGCCGTGTGAATGATCGTGGTGGTGCCCATGCTCATGTCCGCAGCTGCAGCCGCCATGTGAATGTTCATGGTGTTCATGATGACACTCACATTCTTCATGATCATGGTGATGGTGTTCATGCTCCCCGTGGTGCTCGTGTTCGTGGTGATGCTCGTGGTGATGCTCGTGTTCGTGGTGATGCTCATGGTGATGCTCGTGTTCGTGGTGATGCTCATGTTCCTCGTGATTATGCTCATTATGAATATCATAATCATGATATTCATGCTTTAATTCTTCATCTATTTCTTTACTCATAATAATCTCCTTTATGGCGTTTCATTTCTATTTTAATTCTGAAATATGTTCAATTCCACATTCGAGAATGCTCTTTACGTGTTCATCAGAAAGACTGTAATAAACAATTTTTCCTTCGCGTTTTGTTTTTACAAGATTCGAATCGCGCAGAATCTTAAGCTGATGAGAAACTGCCGAAACAGACATTCCAAGCAATGCCGAAATATCACATACGCAGAGTTCGCTTTTATCCAGCGCATAAAGAATTTTTACGCGGGTAGTATCTCCAAATATTTTATAAAAATCTGCAAGGTCGAAAATCATTTCATCTTTAGGAAATGTCTTTTTTACTTTTTTGACAATTTCCTCATGAATGATTTCGCTTTCACAGAGTTCAACGGCTTTTTGCATTACGCCTCCTCATAAACCACCGCGGTAGCGGCGCTGCAGGGATGCAGCGAATTAAATTTGTTTAGTCATTCATTTGAACATTTATTCAACTGAATATCTGCTCAAATAATATCGTCATTTGAACAATTGTGCAAGTGTTTTTTTATTTTTTTTGTCATGCAGATTATGAACACTAAGGCTGCCGCATATCTGCCTCAGGAATCTGACGTCATAAACAAAAGGTGAAAATGCCCATCTTCACATTATCGTTTTGCTCGGTTATAATCTTATTATGAAATTTCATGGTGAACTTCTGATTTTTGTTATGCTTCTTGTAACAAATCTTAGAGTTTTTTTTGTGCGTCAGGTTAGGCGGGATCCTCTTGTTGTTTTAGCGCCGTTTACATTTATTCTTTCAATTCTTCAGATTCTTGCGTGGGGAATTGATATTTTTTCTGCGTTTGCATTTTTTCTGGCTCTTCTGGTTTTGCTTTCAAACTTCCATGCCATTTTCAGATATATGGAAAGCTTATATATCGATCATTACAGCGCGCTCATGAAGGTTTGGGCGGTGTGTACCGTTTCTTTATCTGTGCTTTCTATTGTAGTTCTGATTATTTTTGCACCAGATGAATCTAAGAGTAATAAAATTGGCGTGCAGGAAAATATTTACAGAATGGAAGGCTCTTTCCGTTCGGGATTTAAAGAAGCCGGAAGTTTTAAGCTTGCTGATGCTTACATTTATGAGTTTTCTATTCTTCCGTCTATTAAAGAAAATACTCAGACAGAAAATTCTGAAAATAATGCTTCATCAATTATTCTCTTTTTCCCGGATAAACGTGGCGATACAATCAATTATAAACCATATCTTCAGCAGCTTGCATTAAAAGGAAATCTTGTTTATTCAGCAGATTTTTATTCAAATGACTGCAAGTGGCTTCATTCATTCGGCGATAACAAAATTTTCCGCCGTACAATTTTGCTAATTCAGAATTTTGTGCGTCCAGCATTTTTTGTTTCTCAGAGGGAATATTATTCATATAACATTAAACTCGAAGCCGAGGCAATGTTAAAATATGTAGAAGAAAAATTCGCCAAAGAAGATAAGCTTGTTACTAATGCAGTTAGCGAAGCAGCAGTTTCTGAAGCTGATGAAAATTCACAGGCAGAAAATATTTCTGAGTCAGAAAAAATTTCATGCATAATGATTTGTGATGCTATGGGACATTCGGCACTTAGTGAATTGCAGAAGCAGTATCCGGATTTAATAAAGAAAATTATTTTCCTGGATGAAATTCCTGAATACAAAACTGCTGGTTATGGAATGATTGAGCAGACAAATCCTTTGCTTTTGACTTCCCTTGGAATGGAAAAAGATTCTTCAAGAAATATTTCAGATATTCTTGCAGAAAAAACAATGGAGATTATAAATAATGAATCTTTATGAATTAGATAATTTTTTTAATGATTTTTTAAAGAAAGAAAATTATTTATCAGATCCGTCGCGAAATGGAATTCAAATTCAGAATTCTGCGCCGGCTGAAAAGCAGATAAAAAAAATTGCATTTGCAGTTGATGCAAGTGAACAGACAGCAGGTATGGCTGCCGCAGAAAATGCAGATGTACTTGTTGTTCATCATGGATTATTCTGGGGAGACTGTAAAACAATAACAGGTTCAATGTATAAACGCATTTCAACCTTTTTAAAATCTGATTTAGCTTTAATTGCCTATCACATTCCATTAGATGCAAATAATCCTTACGGAAATAATTTTGGAATTGCAAATAAACTTGAATTGAAAAATATAGAACCGTTTGGTTTATGGCGCGGAATGAACATTGGTGCTAAAGGTGAATTTTCAAAAGCCTGTTCAATAAATGAAGTGGCTGGGCAGCTTAAAAAAGTAACCGGCACTGAATGCAAGGTTTTTGATTTTGGAAAAAAGGAAATTCGTACTGCAGGAATTATTTCGGGCGGTGCAAGTGAAGACATTACGCAGGCTGTAGAACAGAATCTTGATTTGTATATAACCGGCGAATTTATGCACGAAGATTTTCATTATGCAAAAGAAATGAAAATTAATGTAATAAGCGGCGGTCATTATGGAACCGAGACAATCGGCGTTTCTTTATTAAAAGAAAAGGTCGAAAAGGAACTTGGAATTCAGACTGTTTTTATTGATTTTGCTACAGGTCTTTAAAAAAAACATTTTTGGCGGTATATTAAAAATATGGAAAAAAATATTAAATCAAAACTTATCCCGATTTCACTTGCAATAATCGTAATTTTAGCAGATCAGATTACAAAATTTCTTGTAGTAAAAAATATTCCTTACGGTTCAATTGGCTTTCAATTTTTTGACGACTTTTTAAGAATAGTTCATATTTCAAATACAGGTGTTGCATTTAGTGTTGGTGCAGACTGGTCAACTATTTCACGTACAATTTTATTTTGCTTTGTTCCGCTTATTGTAATTATAATTGTAGGTATCATTTATTTTAGAAATAAAGAATTTACTGCTTTGCAACATTGGGCAATTATGGGAATTGTCGGCGGTGGATTTGCAAATTTAATTGACCGTTTTTTTAGAAAAGAAGGTGTTGTAGATTTTATTGATGTAAAATTTTATGGCATTTTTGGATATCAGCGCTGGCCAACTTTTAATGTTGCAGACTCTGCAGTTGTTGTCTGTGGAATTTTGCTTATAATTTCTTTTATTGCAATTTTTATAAAAGACATTAAAGCTAAAAAAAATGAAAAAGAGGAAATGTAATTTTTATGGAAGAATTAGATGAAGAAGAAAAAAGACGAAGAAAAGAACAGATAGAATACAGAAACAAAAAAAGAAATTCAAATCTTTTTACATTCATTGCAACAATTTTTGAAATTATAGAAACAGCAGCAATTGTTTTCTTTTTTATAATTCTGTCAATTATTATAATTGATAAAATTAATGTTTCAGAAAAACTGCAGTCTATAATTTCCAGTGTTTTATTAATTGCCAGTTTCTTTGGCGGCCTTGTACTTGGTTTCTTCATTTTCAAAAAACTTATGGGCTTCGTTATTAGAAAATTCAAACTAGAAGATAAACTTCTGGATAGCATAACTGTTCATTATTTAAAATCAAAGGAAGATTTAAAAGAAGAACAGGATAAATTAAATAAACGGTAGGAATTATGATTGGTATAATTGGCGCAATGGACAGCGAAGTAAAACATCTTACAGCCTGTCTTGAAAATTCAAAAACTTCGGTTTTTAGCGGAATGACTTTTTATGAAGGCATATTAGTTAACAAAAAAGTTGTTGTAGTAAAAAGTGGAATTGGAAAAGTAAATGCTGCTTTATGCGCTCAGATTTTAATTTTGAATTTTAAAGTAGATAAAATTATCAATACTGGAATTGCCGGAGCAACAGGAAAAGGTTTGCGCGTATTTGACTTTGTAGTTTCTACAAAAGCAGTTTACCACGATTTTGATACTACAGCTTTTGGATATAAAATAGGTCAGGTTCCTGGTCTTCCTGAAGCTTTTGAAGCAGATCCTGAACTTGTAAAAAAGGCAGTTGAAATTTTCAATATAACAGATTTTGCAAAAGAACATTCAATTCAGCCCGGATTAATTGCCAGTGGAGATCAGTTCATTTCCGGCGGCGAGAAAAAAGATTTTATAAAAGCAACATTTAATCCAGCTTGTGTAGAAATGGAAGGTTCTGCAATTGCCCATACCTGCTTTATAAATAAAGTTCCGTTCGTAATTATCCGCTGCATGTCTGATATGGCTGATGATGATGTTGAGCAGACTTATTCATTTAATGAAGAAACATGTGCAAAAGCTTCTGCAGAATTTATTGAAGCCTTTGTAAAATTAATATAATTTCCAGGAGGAATTAAAATGGAAAAGAAATATAACGTTGATTCTTTTAATCTTGATCACACAAAAGTTACAGCTCCGTTTGTAAGACTTGCTTCTCGCAAGACCGGAGAAAAAGGTGATGTTGTTTCTAAATTCGATATTCGTTTCTGTCAGCCAAATAAAGAATTTATGCCTACAGGAGCCATTCATACATTGGAGCATTTGATCGCAGAATATATTCGCGACGAAATGGATAACGTAATTGACCTTTCTCCAATGGGCTGCAGAACAGGCTTTTATTTTACAGTTTTTGGTGAACAGGATGAAGAAGAAATAACAAAGCATCTTCTTAACGTTCTTAAAAAGGTTGCAGTTTGGGATAAAGAAATTCCTGCTACAAATGAAATTGAATGTGGAAATTATCGTGACCATGATCTTGAAGGCGCAAAGCTTTATGCAAAAAAATGGTGCGATGGAATAGAGAAAAAAGGCTGGTCTGCTTTTATTTAACAGATAAAGTGGTACTTAATTGAATATACTTTCTAAATTAAAGGAAACAGCTGTTTCTGTAATTCCGGTAATGGCAATAGTAATATTGCTTGGACTTACAATTGTTCCTCTAGAGAGAATTCTTCTGATAAGATTTTTTATTGGAGGAATTCTTTTAATTTTTGGGCTGACAGTTTTTCTTCTTGGCGTAGATTTAGGTATTCAGCCGATGGGTGAACGATGCGGTGCAGAATTAACTAAAAAACGTTCATTGGTTTTACTTCTTTGCGTTGCATTTTTAATCGGTTTTATTGTTACTGCCGCCGAACCGGATATTCAGGTATTTGCAAACCAGGTAAAAAATATTTTTGCCGGCGTTAATAAAATATTACTTACTTTTGTAATTGCGGCTGGAGTCGGATTATTCATTACAATCGGTCTTCTAAGATCTGTATTAAACCTTTCGTTAAAAATTTCTTTTTTGATTTCTTACTCATTAGTTTTTTTAATTACAGTTTTTGTTCCCGAAAGCTTTATTGGAATTGCATTTGATTCCGGCGGAGCAACAACCGGCCCAATGACTGTTCCATTTATTATGGCTTTAGGACTTGGTGTTTCTTCTGTACGCGATGACGATAAAAACAGTTTTGGTCTTACAGGAATCTGTTCCGTAGGACCTGTTCTGGCCGTTTTAATTTATTCAATATTTATTGCTAAAACCGGCAGAATTAATCAGTCAGAAATGAACACGGTTGCTAATTCAATTAATTCAGCCGCTTCGTCTGCAGGTAACATTTTGCAGAATTCTTCTGTCGCAGGTGGAATTTTTTATCAGATTTTTTCGCCTTTTGGAAACTCATTTTCGCATGTTTTAAAAGAAGCATTAATTTCTATTTTCCCGCTTTTTGTTTTATTTTTAATATTTCAGTTTTCTCTTTTGCGCATGACTCTCCGACAGGTAATTAAAATTACTATAGGATTTATTTATGCGTTCATTGGTCTTACTGTTTTTCTGGTCGGCGTAAACGGCGGATTTATGCAGGCAGGAAAAACTCTTGGCGATACTCTGGGACAGCTCGCAATTAATAAAGGCGGTTTTTATTTTACTCTTTTATTAATAATAGGATTTATTCTTGGTGCAATTATTGTCTGTGCAGAACCTGCGGTGTGGGTATTAAGCGAGCAGGTAGAAGCTGTCAGCGGCGGTACAATCAAGCGAAAAATTCTTCTTATATTTTTATCTGCAGGAACCGCAATAGCAATTGCGCTTTCTTTGTGCCGTGCGGTATTTGGTTTTAATTTAAGATGGATTCTTATTCCTGGTTATATAATTTCCATGCTTCTTATGATTTTTTCTCCTTCGTTATTTTCGGGAATTGCATTTGACTCCGGCGGCGTTGCTTCCGGTCCGTTAACTTCTACCTTTGTACTTTCATTTACTTTAGGTGCGGCTTCTTCCGGCAAGGGTGGAAACGATTCTTTTGGTGTAATTGCGCTTGTTGCAATGATGCCGTTAATTGCAATTCAGATTATGGGAATTATATTTAAATTCAAGCAAAAGAAAACTTCACAAGGTAATTTGCCCGAAGGAGGTGTAACGAATGACAGTGGAAGAGTATAATTCTTATTCACTTTTGGTGAGTATAGTTCCTCATGACAGTGGAGAATTTATTGTTGACGCTGCAAGAAAGGCCGGTGCAAACGGCGGTTCTATTGTAATGGGACGTGGCACGGCTTCTAATTCTGTTTTACAGCTTCTTGGTTTTGGAGATTCTTCAAAGGATATTGTTTTTATCATTGTTAATAAAAACGAAGAAAACAGTATTTTTGAAAGTATAAAATCTGCTGCTGCAGAAAAGAAGAATCATTTTGGTGTAATTTTTTCTGTTGATGTAGACTTGTTTATGCGTTCCGGTAACATTCATCCTGTTGCTACAAAAGAAAATAAAAAAGGAGAAAACGATATGGAAAATTCTTATCAGATGATAAATATTATTGTGAATAAAGGTTATGCAGAAGACGCAATGGCAGCAGCAAGAAAAGCCGGTGCAAACGGAGGTACAATCATAGGAGCCAGAGGAACCGCAAAAGAAGACGATGAAAAATTCTTTGGCATGAAAATTGTTCCCGAAAAAGATATGCTTATGATTCTTGCGCCTGAAGAGAAAAAAGATGATATTGTTAATGCAGTTATTGCTTTGCCTTGTTTTGCCGAAGCGGGAAGCGGAATTATTTTCTGCAACAGGGCAGAAAAATTCACATTGCTTGGTAAAAAATAATTTTTTTTGTGAATAAAAATATGTTGCGTTGCTTTTCAGAGGTTTTCTCATTATAATTAAAATATGTCTTATGAAGTAACTGCCACTCGGCGACGTCCGCAGCAATTTGAAAACCTGGTCGGTCAGGAATTTGTTTCTGCTACATTATCAAATTCAATAAAATCAGGAAAAATTGCCCACGCTTATTTATTTTCTGGTCCACGAGGTTGTGGAAAAACTTCTACCGCAAGAATTCTTGCAAAAGCATTAAATTGTCAGAATGGTCCAACTGCAACTCCATGTGGTGAATGTTCAAATTGTAAGGAAATTACAAAAGGTTCATCTTTAGATGTTATAGAAATAGATGGTGCTTCAAATACAAGTGTTGAAAATATCCGTCGTATTAAAGATGAAGTTTTATTCCCTCCAAGTAATTCAAAATATAAAATTTATATCATAGACGAAGTTCATATGCTTTCAATTTCTGCATTCAATGCACTGTTGAAAACTATTGAAGAGCCGCCGGCACATGTAATTTTTATTTTTGCAACTACAGAATTGCAGAAGGTTCCGGCAACTATAAAATCGCGATGTCAGCAATTCAACTTCAGGCTTGTTGCAATTGATAAAGTTAAACAGTGTCTTGCAGAAGCTGCTGCTGAGCTTGGAATTCAGGCAGACGATGAAGCTTTGTTCTGGATTGCCCGTGAATCTACAGGTTCTATGCGCGATGCATATACTCTTTTTGATCAGGTTGTTGCTTTTAGTGATAATCATATTACTTACGAAAAAATCCGCGATAAACTTGGTCTTGTTGGAATTGAACGCTTAAATTCAATTTTTGAAGCATGTGTTTCTAAAAACACAGTTCAGGTTACAGATCTTCTTGATGAGTTTATTCAGAATGGAGTTCCTGTTGAACAGCTTGTTTCTAATTCTGCCGATTATTTACGAAGTCTGCTTCTTATAAAAAGCGGAGTTCAAAAAGAATCGTTGCTTGGAAATAAAGTTGAAAGGTTCAGTTCGAATGTTTTAAATGCATGGAACACAGTTCAAATAGAGCGCGGACTTTCTATCTTCTTGAATTTATATCGTGATATAAGATATTCACTTTCGCAGCGTTATGAACTTGAACTTGCGTTCTCAAGAATATGTTTCTTAAGCGAATATGTTTCTGCAAGCGAAGTTAAAAAAGCAATTGATGCTGCTCAGGCACTTTTACTTAAAGGTGCTGCTGCAAGTGCTGCTGGTGGTGCAGGAGCTGCCGGTACACAGATGCCTGGTAATGCTCAGAATGTTTCTGGAACAGCCGGTGCAAATACTTCTGCAGTAAATGTAAATAACGGCGCATCATTCAATTCAAATGCAGCTCCTGCTTCGCAGCCAAATACATTTAATTCAGATGGAAATCAGATTCATATTCCTAATGGATTGCCTAGGCTTTCAATGCTGAATAAGCAGGAAGATCCCGTAGAAGAAGAATCTCAGGGGGAAAACAGCTCCCCTTTTTATAATGGCGGTTCGCTGCCGCCTGAACAATCAGCGAATGATTCTTATGTTCAGTCGATACAGGAATGGTCAAATATGGATGCACCTCCAGATGATGATTATTCTGGAGATTATGATGGTTACGAATCTTATGATAATTCAGAAGAAGAATGGTCTGAATCGCAGCCGGAAGAGTCTCAATATAATTTTGAAGAACAGGAAGAAAAATCTGCTCCAGTTCAATTGCAGGATATTTTTACAACCGCAGATGGAACAAAACTTTCTATTGCACAATTACGCGGAAACGTAATGGCAGCACTTTCTGTAAATGACAGCTTTGCTGCATCTGCACTTGAAAAAACCGGTGAATGGAAAATAACTAACGATAGTTTGGAAACTTCCGTAGAAAATAATTATGATTATGAACTGGTAAATAAAAAGCTTAGTGTAATTACAGAAGAAGTTTCAAAGATCTGCGGGCAGCCAATTAAAATAAATATTAAAATTGAAGATAAAAAAGATCTGGAAAATATTGGACATGCTGAGCTTCCTGTTCCTGTAAAAATTCTTGTGAATGCTTTTAAAGGAACTGTTGTAGCCGGAAAAATGTAATGGGGGAAATATGAATCCATTTGAATTATTAAAAAATACTCAGGCAATAAAAGAACAGTCTGAAAAGTTTCAGAAAGAGCTGGAAGAAATTTCTGTTCAGGGGTCTTCCGGTGGAAGAATGGTAACAGTTACCATGAATGGAAAATTCGAAATGACTGGTATAAAACTTGATCCTATTTGTGTTGATAACAGAGATGTTCAGATGCTTGAAGATTTAATTGTTTCTGCTCACAAAAGTGCAATGGAAAATGTTCAGGAACAGATAAAGCAAAAATCCTCTTCTTTGTTAGGTGGAATGGATTTATCTAAATTTGGATTGTAATTATTTATGAATGCATTTGATGAACTTGTAGGTAATTTTTCTCGACTTCCTGGAATTGGTAAAAAAAGTTCTATTAGGCTGGTAAACTGGCTTTTGCGGCAAGATGAATTATATGTAAAAAAATTTGCAGAAAATCTTTCTACATTAAAAGAAAAAATTAAACCCTGCAGTATTTGCGGAAACTGGACGGAAACAGATCCATGTCCTATTTGTACGGATGTACTTCGCGATAAATCAATGATTTGTGTTGTTGAGCAGCCTCAGGATATTTCTACAATTGAATCTTACGGAGAGTTCAAAGGCCGTTATCATGTTCTGGGCGGTCTTATAAAACCTCTTGAAGGAATTGGACCTTCTCAGCTTGCAATTTCTTCTTTGCTCGAAAGAATCAAAAAAGATGAAATTAAGGAAGTAATTATTGCAACTAATCCGACGGTAGAAGGTGACACAACCGCACTGTATTTAAATAAAGTTATTTCTGAAATGAATTCAGAAAACAAAATCAAAGTAACAAGACTTGCAACAGGAATTCCTGTTGGCGGCGATCTTGAATATATTGATCAGCGTACACTGGCTTTGAGTTTTAGAGGCCGAACGGAAATCTAACAATTAATCGAAATTTAACTAAATATTACTTGAAATTTACTTAAAAAATATTATACTTTTAATAAGAGCATTGAATTCGTGTGTATTCGTCTTTTTACGGTAACGCGGATTTTTTAAGAGGTATAATATGATTCATGAAAAATTTTATGAAATGAAAAAGAAGCAGGATAAATTCCTTGCGAGAAAAAACAAAATAAATAAGCATTTTTACAACGGAATTTATGAGCGATATGTAAATCCAGTTTTAACAAGAGATTCAATTCCGCTTACCTGGAAATATGATTTATGTAAAGAAACAAATCCATTTTTTATGGAACGGCTTGGAATTAATGCCGTTATGAACAGTGGAGCAATTTTTCTTAACGGAAAATTTTATCTTGTTTGTCGTGTAGAAGGCAATGACCGTAAATCTTTTTTTGCAGTTGCCGAAAGTCCGAATGGAATTGATAATTTTAGATTTCGTGATTATCCTGTAAAGCTTCCAGATACCTGCCCGGAAGAAACAAACGTTTATGATATGCGATTAACTCAGCACGAAGACGGCTGGATTTACGGCGTATTCTGTTCAGAAAGTAAAGATAAATCTAATCCTGATTTAGGAGCCGCAGTTGCCGCTGCAGGAATTGTAAGGACAAAAGATTTGGAAAACTGGGAACGCCTTCCGAATCTTGTTACAAAGAATTCTCCGCAGCAAAGAAATGTTTGCCTTCATCCGGAATTTGTAAATGGAAAATATGCTTTTTATACGCGCCCAATGGATGATTTTATAAATACAGGAAGCGGCGGTGGAATTGGTTTTGGATTATGCGATGATATTACAAATGCCGTGATTGATGAAGAAAAAATAATTTCAAAAAGAATTTACCATACGATTACCGAAGCAAAAAATGGTGCAGGGGCAACTCCAATAAAAACAGAACGCGGCTGGATACATATTTCGCATGGAGTTAGAAATACGGCTGACGGACTTCGCTATGTTTTATATGTTTATGCAACCGCTCTTGATGATCCTTCAAAAGTAATTGCAGAACCGGGTGGAGTTTTCCTTGTTCCTCTTGGAAACGAAAGAACAGGCGATGTTAGTAATGTTGTTTTTACAAACGGCGCAATTGAGCATGATGGCAAAATATATATTTATTATGCAAGCAGCGATACAAGAATGCATGTAGCAACAACAACTGTTGAACGCCTTTTGGATTACACTTTTAATACTCCGCAGGATCCTCATAGAAGTCCTGATTGTGTAAAGCAAAGATGTGAATTAATTGAAAAAAATTTAAAGCTTCTTGTTGACTAAATTTTTACACTGCCTTGTCTTAAGATTTTAATTTCTCCGTTTTCGATGGAAACTAAAGTTGAAGGACAGGCATTTTTTTTATCTCCATCTAAAACTACTAAATCACAGTCTTTTTCAAATTCACTGCAGATTGAATTTTCTTCATCAAGCACCGGTTGCCCGCTTCTATTTACACTTGTGCTGTAAATCGGTTTGTTGCATTCAGAAATTATTTTTCTAAGCCAGTCATCGCCTGGACAGCGGAAAGCAACTGTCTGCTGAATTTTATATTCCGGCAATTCAGGTTTTAAATGAACGATAATAGAAAGCGAGCCCGGCCATTTAGAAATTAATTCTTCTGGAATTTTATCATCTGTATATTTAAAAATATCTTCCGGATTTGCAATTAATTGAATTAAGGGTTTATTTTCTGCGCGCCCCTTTATTGCTCTGATTTTATTATCTGTAGAAAAACCGCCTGTTATTCCGCTAAAACCATAAACTGTGTCTGTAGGTAAAATAACAATTCCGCCTTTTTTTAAAATATCAGAAGTTAAAGAAATTGAATTTTCATCGTTTTTATTGATTGTCATTTTTAAGTCTCCAGGTCGAAGATTATTCTTTCAGCCATTTTATATATGTAATTTTGCTGACAAGAATATTTTTAATTTCTTTGGAAGGTTCAATTTCTATTTTTGCAATTGCATCTGCATCCTGTCTGGAAATTAAAACAGGAGTTGCAAGAATTGTTGTATAGCTTTGATTTTCTTCCGTGATTGTATTGCTTACAAAAATTTCCGGTATTTTAATTTCTACAAGATTTTTATTTTTTTCTGCTTCTTCAAGAATTCTGAATTTGCCGGTAAAATCCATTCCGCTTGCTTCCAGAATTTCTGTACGAACTGCATATGGTGTTAGCTGTGACTCACTAATAATAATCTTATTTTGAATGGATTTTTTAAGATTCTCTTTTGCATCATCGGTCATATTCAGAGTCTGCAATTTCTGAAGCAGTTTATTCTGTTCCTGCAAAAGAATTTCATTTTCGGTTTCCGAAGCATTTTGAGGTGAAGTCTGAAGCGAAAAATTATTTCTTTTTTGAATAACAGGAAAATTGCCCTCAGAGGAATTGTCTTTTGCAGTTCTGATCTTTCCAAAGAAATCCAACCCGCAGCTTTTCTGAAAATATGAAAATTCTTTTTCATCCGGAATATTTAAAAGGTACAGGCCGTCTGCAAGTTTTTCTTTTATGAATTTGTTAAAGCGTTCATCACTTTCAATTATGCGAATATTCTGGTCAGAAATCTTTAAAACATATCCTTTGTAAATTACTGCAGAATTGTAAGAAGAATACCATTCCTGAATATTGAATTTAAGATTTTCTGGAACTTTGTGATAAGAATATTTTTCTAAAATTTCAAAAATATTTTCCGGAGTTTTTGAATCATCAAAATATTTAGAAACTGATTTTTTTGTAATTTCAAATTCAGCAATTACATCAATTTTCTTTACGCAAAGGAACTGAGAAAAATCGAGCAGCTCTTTTAATTGCAGTCCAGGCATAATTGTTACAGAAAAAATTGAATCTATATTTACGCATTTAATTTCCCGCGCATCGCCGGAATCGTTATCTAAATTATTTATTCTGTAAATTAATTTTCTGTTTTCATCGTAACCTGCTTTTTTTATAATTCCCAAAGAAACTGCAGAAGAAAACATTGAATCAATATAATTTGCATTATTTGCAGAATCATCTTTTTCAATTTTTTCAGCTTCAAAAGATTTTTGCAGCATCATTTCAAAGCGGCTTTTTTTACCGGAAGACCCCGGCAGATTAAAAATTTTATTTTCATTCTGAAATGACTGAATTACATAAGATAATTGAATAAGAGTCTTTTCATTAAAGGTTTTATTTTCAAGCGAACCAAGACAGTCACAAAGAAGCTGAACTTCTTTTCTTAATCCTTCTCTGCTGAATCGCGAAACAGAAGCGGCGCAAATAAAAGCGTTTTGAATATTTGAATCATAATTTGCAAAGCTTTTTATGCGCGCAAAATTCGGTGAAAATTTATTGTCATCTTCCTGAACTAAAGAAAGATTTATAAAGGCATTCATTAACAGCTGAATCTGCTGCTTATTCTGTTCACCAAAAATTTCGCATAAGCGGACCATATCATTTTTTTTAATTACACCGTCAATTTTGCAGGAGATGCCGTTAATCGAAAGATAAGAAATAAAAGCGGCAAGCAGCAGCGGAGAAAGGCAGAATGAATCTTCAATAATTTCTGTTTGAATTTTATTTTCCGAAAAAAGAATTTGCGGAACAAGAAGTTCATCTATTTCATTTTTTATAATTGGATTAAGTTTTATATATTTTTCTTTTGTATATTTATTGTCTGAATAATAAATAATTAAACGTTCATTTAAATTCTGCAGTTTGGAATAAACTTTGGGGAGTGGAATTTCGTCTTTAAAAAAACTTGCGATTAAATTATGTGTCGGGCACGAAATGAATTTTATTGCGGCAAGTATTTTTAAATCTTCATTTGAAAGATAAGCTTTTATAGTTTTTATGTTTTCCGGATTTTTTAATAATGATGTCAGCTTGGAAACAAGATTCTGTTTATTATATGGAGTTCTTATTTCTCCAAGATAAAGATGCATTATGTTAAAAAACTTTTTATCTTCAAGAGAACTTATCTGTTCTATCCATTCATCGAGGCCCGGTATTTCTTTGTGATTTTTAAATTCATTCATCGAGGTTAAGCTCTCCATCGAATCTTATGATTTTATATTCGTAACCTTGTTCTGCAAGAAATTTCTGACGGTTAGAGCCAAATTCTTCTTCTACAGAATTTCGGGTAATTAATGTAAAAAATCTTGATTTCCTGTCCTTCGGTCTAAGAATACGTCCAAGTCTCTGTGCTTCTTCCTGGCGGCTTCCAAATGTTCCGCTTACCTGAATTGCAAGAGAAGCATCCGGTAAATCGATTGCAAAATTTGCAACCTTAGAAACCACAAGTACACGGATTCTTCCTTCCCTAAAGTCCTGGTAAATTCTGTCGCGTTCAGAAGTTGGAGTTTTTCCAGTTATGATCGGGCAACCGAGTATTTTAACAATTTCATCCAGCTGCTGGATATACTGCCCAATTACAAGAATTTTTTCTTCCGGGAATTTTTCTATAATTTTACTAACAATCGTTAGTTTATCTGGATTCATACTTGCAATTTTATGTTTTTCACGGGTTCCTGCAACTGCATAATCGATTTCCTGTGCAGAAGGCAAATCAAGACGAACTTCAATACATTCTGCAGTAGCAATCCACTGGTCGCGTTCAAGCTCTTTCCATGGAACATCATAACGTTTTGGCCCAACAAGACTGAACACATATCCTTCGCAGCCGTCTTCGCGAACAAGAGTTGCTGTAAGGCCAACGCGGCGAACAGCCTGCAAATCTGCGACAACTCGAAAAACAGGTGCCGGAAGCATATGAACTTCGTCGTAGATAATTAGACCCCACGGCCGTTGATGAAAAATTGAAAAATGAGGATAAGGTCCTTCTTTATCTGGACGCCATGTTAAAACCTGATAAGTTGCAACTGTAACCGGTTTTAAAGTTTTTGATTCTCCGGAATACTCTGCAATCTGGTCAGAAGTTAATGTGGTTTTATCAAGCAGTTCTGCCATCCACTGATGCACTGCAGAAATATTTGTTGTTATTATTAATGTGGACGTTTTAAGCATGTCCATTATTTGCATGCCGACAATGGTTTTTCCGGCACCACACGGAAGCACAATTGTTCCAAAACCGGTACCAGGCCCTTTATCGCCGACAAGCGCACAGGCTGCTTCTTTCTGATATTCTCTGATTTCGAAATTACGGCCCGAGGCAGTCTTTTCACGTAAAGAAAAATCAAGAGGTTCACCATCTGTAAGAGAAACCTCGTCTTTTACAGGCCAGCCAGCCTGAAGAAGCAGCTGTTTAATTGTTCCGCGGTCTGTAAGCTTCAGCAAAAATGAATATTGCGGTGCATCACTATCTTCCAGAGTTCCTGTTAAAAGTTTTTTTACGGAATGATTTGCTGCAATTTCCTTAAAAATCGGAAGGGAATCAGCTGTAAGATAAAGATATTTTTCGGTAATTTTTCTTTCACTTCCTTCTTTTACAGGAACTTCTATGGATGGACCTTCAATCAGTTTTATTTTTCCAAAACGGCTTGCGGTTTCTTTAAGCCACATTATAACCGACTGAGGAACATCATAACGTGCATATTTCTGTAGAACTTCAACTGCATCTTCGGCAGAAAAACCTGCGCTCGCAGCATTCCAGAGCGAAAGGGGAGTAAGCTTATATGTATGAAGATGTTCAGGAGATTTTTCAAGCTCTGCAAACGGAATAAGCGCATTACGGCATTCTTCCGCATGTGGAGCATGTACATCCAAAAGAAGAGAACGATCACCCTGAACAATCAATGGATTTTCATAATTCATCGTAACAGAGAATTATATCAGAAATGAGCAGATTATAAAATATGTTTTGCTAAGCAGAAACTATTAATTATATGAATTACAAATATTTTTCTACAAGTCTGCACCAGACTTTTAAAGAAAAAGATATTGAAGTATGGCGCTGAACCCATATAACGTACCTTACAGCAAAACTGAAGATGGAAAGAGGCTTTTTGCGTCGGGCATCTTTTACAGCTTTTGCAGCAACCTTATCTGCGGTAACAATAAACGGAAAATAAACTTTTTTGCCGTTTAACGTTTCCGGAAGAAGATTTGTCTTTATCCATCCCGGACAAACAGCGGTTACAGTTATTCCTGTGTGTCTGAGTTCTGCACCAAGTGAACGCGTATAGCTGTAAACAAAAGATTTTGTAGCAGCGTAAAGGTTCATGTAAGGTAACGGGCAGAACGCAGACTGAGAAGCCACATTAATAATGTGGTCGCCTTTTTTCATAAACGGAATGCAAATATTGCAGATGCCGGCAATTGAAGTACAGTGAGTAGTAATGTTTCCGGAAATTTCCTCAATAGAAAAATCTGTAGAAGGCGCAAAACGGCCTGCTCCGGCATTGTTAATAAGCCAGTGAATTTCTACAGAAGAATTTCCGCCTTCATCCTTAAGTTTATTGGAAAGCACTTCCAAAGATTTTGTGTCTGACAAATCCATTTGAACAGGAATAATTTGCGCAATGCGTGTATTTTTGTCGTTCTTATCAACACCGGCAGCAAATTCATTTTTTAAAGCTTCAAGCTTTGCAATATTTCTTCCTATTGCCCAAATTTCATCTGCATCAGTTAAAACCTGGCGAACAAATTCTTTACCAAGTCCGCCCGAAGCACCTGTAATAATTGCAATCTGTTTCATGTGTATATCTCGATTCTAGTTTAAAGCTAAGTCGCCGTCTTTAATCCAGCCGATTTTTCGGAATAATTTTCCAAAAAGCCAGCATAATACGGCAGGTAAAACAAAACAAATTAATATAAGACCTAACCAGTCAATAAAGCCCGGTTGAATAGCTGCTGCGCCGTGTTTTATGGCAACATCGCTTGGTTCAAACCATCCCGAAATTACGCCAATCTGTCCTACTAATCCACAGGTTCCCATTCCGGAACTCAAGGCTGCACCATTCATTTCCATTTTAAAAATGCAGGTTGCAATTGGACCGGTAATCATAGAAGTAACAATTGGAGCAATCCACACTTTCGGATTTTTTACGATATTAGGCATCTGAAGCATACTTGTGCCAAGTCCCTGGCTTAAGATTCCGCCCCATCTGTTTTCTTTAAAGCTTAAAACTGCAAAGCCAATCATCTGTGCACAACAGCCGGCAACTGCAGCGCCTCCTGCAAGGCCTGTAAGTCCAAATGCGGCACAAATTGCGGCAGAGCTAATAGGCAAAGTTAATGCAATTCCTACAACAGCAGAAACTAAGATTCCCATCCAGAACGGATGAAGTTTTGTTGTCCATACAAGGAATTTTCCTACAGAGCTTGCTGCAATTCCAATATATTCAG
>CAMVBP010000001.1 GCA_947165795.1 uncultured Treponema sp. | reverse complement strand
GTTTCGTGCTTCGGTAACCCTCACCGTCCTCGGCGGCAAAATAAGCCGCCTGCGGTCGGCTCACAGCGGTTGTTGAAACAACCGCTGTTCGGCACTACATACCCGCGCACAGTTTAGAATTGGCGGATACAGCGGGTTGTATTTTCAGTTGAAGTTTTTGAGCAGGAAATTATTTCTCCATTTTGAAAACTAAGTGTATAAGCAGAATTATCTAAATTTGAAACTTGAGAAGATGACCAGTAGGAGGAATTACTCAATGAATTGCAATTGTCTCCACATTTAGCAAGAGAATTATTAACATCATTTTTTTTACTCCAAATATCATATAATTCAGAAACGGACGGTAAATACCAGCCGCTTGCGTATCTTGTTCCGTTTACATGGCTATAGTCTTGTTCTTTATAATTTATTGCAAAATAAAATGCAGGATAGTTTGCGGCATTTCCTGTATCATCAGTAGCTCCTGCTTCGCCGATTTTTGCTAAGTTATTACTTCCATCTGTATCGGCATTACTCTCAAAAGTATAGTTTGCTGCAGTTCCACTTGGTGTACAGATAATATCATCTATTTTGCTGAAACCATTTGCAGAACTTGAACACCAAGTCTTGTCAGAAGCTTGTACAAGTCCAACCCCGTAACTGTCTGTACCAACAACCTTATAAATAACAGCTACAGCTGCATTTTTTTGATCATCAGTAAGGGTTAAAGTAGCGCTATACGGTGTAGCACTTCCGTCAGTAAAAACAATATCTCCAACAGCTCTTGTTTCATTTGGTTTTTTTGTTCCAATATAGGTTATTGGTCCATAACATTCTTCGATTGTTAATTCATATTCATTTATACAGCTAATAAAGCTTACTGTCATAACAGCTGCAAATAAAAAGAAAAATATTTTTTTCATATGTTTCTCCTTGAGGATGTTTTCGCATAAATTATAGTTTATTCAATGTTTTTTGCATTTTTCTTAATGCAAGTATATAATGTTTTTTGATTGCTGAATATATGTGCAATCAATAATTAAAACAATAAATGTAATAAAAAATTACATTTTTGTAATTTTTTGATATCTTTGATTTTTCCGTTGGCAAAACTGCAAAAGTGCTTTTATGTTCGATTGCAGTAATTAACACGGGAATGGGAGAAACATATGAAAGAAATTTATGAATTTATTAAAAAATGTGGCACTTATTATCTTGCAACAGTTGATTCAGATAACCAGCCGCGTGTAAGACCTTTTGGAACAATAAATATTTTTGAGGATAAGCTTTATATTCAGACCGGAAAAGTAAAAGATGTTTCTAAACAGATTCAAAAAAATCCAAAGGTTGAGCTTTGCTGTTTTGACGGTGCTACCGGTCAGTGGTGTCGTGTTGCAGGCGAACTGGTTCGCGATGACAGAATTGAACCAAAGGAAGCAATGTTAAATGCTTATCCAGACCTTAAGGGAATGTATTCTGCCACAGATGATAATACTGAAGTTTTATATTTTAAGAATGCAACAGCAACAATTTCCAGCTTTGCCGCTGCACCAAAAATTGTAAAATTTTAATTTCCTACGTATTCATCAATAATACTCAGAACCGGGCTTAAATAAGTCGGACCAAAAAGATTCAGATGATTTAAAAGCTGATACAAATTATAAAGGTCGCGGCGGTTTTCATAGCCCGGTTCCAGAGGATTTTCTTTTTTATAAGCTTCATAAAATTCTTTTGGGAATCCGCCAAAAAGTTCAGTCATTGCAATATCTGCTTCTGCATGTCCAATATAAACAGCAGGATCTATAAGCATGGCTTTTCCTTCCGGGCCGCATAAAACATTTCCGCTCCAAAGGTCACCATGAAGAAGACTTGGTTTTTCCGGTTCAATTAAAAAATTATCCAGATGATCAAGTAGTTTTGTAATATTTGCGCGGTCTGTATCTGTAAAATAATTATCTGCAGATTTAAACTGAGGAGCCAGACGATAATCACGAAAAAAAGAAATCCAGCTTTTGCACGGTGTATTATCCTGATTTCGCGCTCCAATAAAATTATTCTGAAAAAAACCGAATTTGTTTTCGTTTAAAATAGAACTTGTATCTGCCTTATGAAGGGCTGCAAGCTCGCGGCCAAATATCTGCCAGTAATTTTTTTCCGGCTTTGCACTTTCTATAAATTTTAATAATAAAAAGCTGTAACCTGCGTCTTCTCCATTATCAGTTCCGGAACAAAGAATTTCCGGTGTTTTAATTGTTTTTGTAGAAGCTATTGCAGATAGCCCGGCGGCTTCTGTTGTAAAGAAATCTGCATTAGCTTTAGAATTTGCCTTCATAAAAATATGGTGTCCGGTATTTAAAGTAAGTCCATAAGCTTTGTTAATATCTCCGCCGGAAAGTCTGTCTGTGTTTGTTATTGCAACTGAATTTCCAAATAAAGAAACCAGAGCCTCTGCAAGAGAAGTGTAATGTGGTGCAACAAAATTTTTCATAATTTTTTCCTGCCGTAAATGTTATGAATTTAAAAATTTTTTTATTTCTTCAAGCTTTGCAAGTGCTGTTCTGCGTCCTTCATCATACACACGCTGAAGTTCATCCGGATTATTTTCTGTACGGCTAATTCCAAGAGACTGTTCCGGGCAGATTAAAAATATTTCTCCGGTGGCAGCCTTTTTAAAAATTTCCTGTGTTTCCTGATTGTACACTTCTGAACGTCTGCCCATTGCTTTTACAATTTCCGGATATTTTCTAAGAAAAATTTTCATTAAGCCCATAAGCGAAGAATTTTTTTTCGTAAAATTTCTTGGCTGAGTTAAAATTACAACATTTTTGTTATAGCCTATGCTTTCAAAATATTTTAATGGAATTGAATCTGTCATTCCGCCATCAAGCAGTTTGTAACCGTCTACTTCTACAACCCGGCTTACAAGCGGCATAGAAGCACTTGCGCGCATCCAGGTAAGATCTTTTTCATCGCAGGTTTCGAGTTTTTTATAAACAGGTTTTCCTGTAACACAATCAGAGGCAACGCAATAAAATTCCATAGGATTTGAACGGTAGGTTTCTAAATCATAAATATCAAGTTTGTTAGGAAGCTGATTGTAACAGAAATCTGCACCGTAAAGATCGCCGGTAAAAATAAGCGAACGAATTGAACAATAACGCCAGTTATGAGCAAAACGTTTGTTATAACGGATTGCGCGGCCTATCTGACGTGACTTAAAATTACAGCCAAAAGTTGCACCTGCCGAAACTCCAATTGCGCCGTCAAAAGAAATTCCGTTTTCCATAAAAACATCTAAAATACCGGCTGTAAACATTCCGCGCATGGCTCCGCCTTCCATAACAAGCCCGCGTTTAATATTTTTTTCATTCATAATACTTTCCATTTTAAGTATAGTAAAAAACTTTATAAATTTACAGATTCTAAAGAGAATCCTGCAAGAAAGATTTTTTTATTTATGCTATAATATAAACGAGGTGATGAATGAGGGGAATTAAACAGCAGAAGGCTGCATTTGTATTTAATTTATTAATTGTAATTTTTACATTATTTGCAACAATTTCGACAATTATCGGTTTTGAATTTATGGGTGATGTAAAAATTCTTACAGCTACAAATTTTCATGCTTTTAAATATTTCACAGTTGATTCAAATGTATTCGCCGGCATTATTTCATTCATCTACATTATTTTTGCGGTAAAAATTTCTAAAGGCAAAATTCAAAAATTCCCAAAAGCACTTTTATTTCTTAAGCTAGCCGCAACAACCGGCGTAACCCTTACAATGATGGTTACTGCATTTTTTCTTGCGCCGGGCGGAAAATCATATTTTTCATATTTTGTGAATTCAAATTTCTTCATGCATTTTTTTACACCGGTTTTGTGCATTATTTCTTTTATATTTTTTGAATTTAAAAACAGCGGAAATAATGAGAGAATCACTTTTCTTCAGACTTTAACCGGAATTATTCCAATGCTTATATATGCAGTTTTTTATATTACTAATATTCTGCTTCATTTAGAAAATGGAAAAACATCTAATACTTATGACTGGTATGGATTTTTAAAAGGCGGAATTCAAAGTGTATGGATTGTTATGCCTTTAATTCTGCTTATTACATGGCTCTTTTCTATTCTTCTCTGGTTTGCAAATAAAAAATCAGGGGGCCGCCATGTTTGAGATTTCCTTTTTTCAAGCTTTCATTTTTATAACATTTCTCTGGATTGTAACACGAGTAATTGTCTGGATAAAAAATAAAAAATCCAAAGAAAAGCTTCCTGTTAAAAAAATGCTTGGCCGCGAATTAAAGCTTCTTATGGTTTATGTCTGCATAATTGTAATTGCAAGAATTGTATATTTTCCTATGCATCATATAAACGGTCATATTGGAACTTTAAAATTCAATAGTGCAAAAAATATTCCTCTGCGCGTAAATCTGGTTCCGTTTATTCACTTAAATGATATTTATGCCGGACGCCATATGAACATAATTGGAAATATCTGCATGTTCATTCCTGTAGGAATTGTATGGCCTGTATGCTTTAAAGAATTGAATAAGCTCTGGAAAATTCTTCTTGCTGGTTTTGGCTTTTCTTTATTTATAGAGCTTTCTCAATTATTCTTCTACGAGCGCTGCACAGACGTAGATGATTTATTAATGAATACAATCGGTGTCTTTATTGGTGTGCTGCTTTATTATATTTTCAGACCAAGTCCGCAGAAGGATTCAAAAAATTAAGTACGTGAAAATTTACTCATAAACTGCCAGGCGAGTTCGCAGGTATGCTCACGACAGTCGTGTCCCTGGCCGCTTATGCTGGCAAAAATACTTAAGATTCGTCCGTCTTTACTACGGAATTTCTGCATTGTAAGTGTTGCATCACGGCTTTCGTCATAAGAAGTTTCTACTTCATCGCCATCTATTCCCCAGATTTTATTTTTCCAGGAGTCTTTTTCTTCAAGCTTTATATTTTTGCTGTAATAATCTGCTGCGTCTGCATTATTCAGTTTAAGCACATAAGACATTCTGTTCAGACATTTCTGCTCCTGGCAAGGAAGCTCCGGTAAAGGAGTTATTTCGCCTCCTGCGTAAAAAACCGGAACAGGAATGGAAGTATTAATGCCGCCTTCTTTTTCTACGGGATTTCCGTAAACATTGAAGCCAACGTCAAAGGTTGCATCCATTGGAGCAGCGGCGGCAAGAAGCTCTGGATATTCCTGAATTAAATCCCAGGTTTTGCAGCCGCCCATAGAAAATCCTGTTGCGTAAATTCTTGTTGAATCTATGCTGTATTTTTTCTTAAGAATTTCTACAAGTTCAATCATTTCTGTTGCAGTACTATTTAAATGATTTTCTACAGTAACTAAAAGAAAATTATGACGGTGAGCTATTTTTGCCCAGCCGGCCATTGTAGCAAAAAAGAAGCAGCTGTCTCCTCCTCCATGGAAGCCAAGAACAAGAGGAACTTTCTTATTATCTGCAAACAGGTTTTTGTTATAAAATGCAAAATAACCGATTTTATGTGTTTCGGTTCCTTTATCATCTCCGCAGTTATCTGCCGACGTTTTTACCTCTGCAACGGAAGGTTCAATAACAAGTCCGTCTTTTTCTAAATCCTGATCAATTATAAGAGGGCCTGTCATTCTGCGGAACTGTTTTGCAAAATTATAATAATCAGAAATAAAATCAGGATTTTTGCGGGAAATAAAATATCTGCATGATTTTTTTAAATATTCGTTAATTTCTTCTGAATTTCCATATGAAATTACCGGGATATCATCCTGTTTTACGTCCGGCATAACAGAAAGCTTATTTAATACACAGGTTGCAGGAGCTAAATCTGAACGTCCCCATAAGCCGTCACCTTCAAAATGATGCATACAGTTTCGTGCAATATAATCTGCTCCTTTTCCATAACCGCAAAGCAGTGTTCTGAAAATTGCACCGCGTATAAAATATCCGTCTATGCTGTGGCGGAAAACATTATTTGCAATAATTACGCCATCTTTATGATACTGATGAATTTTTGAATTAGAAATTATTTCCGAAAGAATATCAGAGCTTGCAGAATCCCAGGAATTGTTTACAGGAAAGATAAAAACAACGCTGGTCGCAAAATCAGCAGCAAGCTGTTCAAGTTTATTTTCGTGTGCAAAGTCAGCAGCTTCTTCAAAATTCAGATATTTCTCATTAAAAACCAGAATAAAAGGAGCTGTAAAGCCATAATTAAGTTCATTATCGTTAAGTTTGGTTACAGGAACATAAACCAGAGCTTCAAATGTATTATAGGTATTTTTCCAGAACGAACCGCGCTCTGTTTTAGTAATTTCGGGCATTTTTTCCATAATTTTTCCTTTTGATTATATGATATTTCATAATTGACAAAAATCAAAATAAATTTTGTCTTATTGCAATTTACAGGTAAACAAGATAGACTTTTTAAAGAGTTCAAAAAATGTAAGCCTGTCTGAATTATAATTGCAGAGTTATAATTGTTGCAGAGGCTTTTTATAGGAGAAATGAATGAAAAAATTTTTTAAAATTCTGCTTAGCGTATTTGTTATTTCTTTAGCACTTGTATCTTGTGCTTCGAACGATGGTTCAACTAAGGCAAAGCTTACAAAAACTTCAAGTCGTGCTTTCTGGAGAATTGATGGAGTTGATGCTCAGGGAAATCCAAGTACAGTTTATATTCAGGGAACATTTCATTTAGGCGATGAAAGAATTTTTCCGCTTTCTGAAGAAGTTCAGAATGCTTTTATTAATGCAGATCGTCATGCTGGAGAAATGTCTACACAGTCATATGCAGATTTTGCTGCTTATGGACCTGTTTTAAATGCTCCAAATAAAGATGGAAAAATAATTACAGATTATCTTACAGACGAAGAAAATGAATATCTTAAATCTGTTTTTGGAGATAACCTTTCCATAGTTGTTGTTCTTGATCCATGGCAGATTACAAATGCAATGGGATTACTTCCTTATATAAATACTGGACTTTCTTCTGAATATGGGCTGGATAATACATTTATTACTGCTTTGAGTCAGAATGGATTAAGCTGGGAAGGTCTGGATACAGTAGAAACTCAGATTAATGTTTTGACTTTCGGAGATTATGACACACAGATTGCAATGGCAAAAGATGCAATTAAAGTTATGATTGATGAAAAGACAAATGAATCTACAGTAAAATCTACTGTTGATTTGTATGAAGCTTATGTTGCAGATAATATGAAAAAAATGACAAAGCTTTTAAAATCAGATATTCCGGCAGATGCTCCGGCATATTACAAGGAATACAGCGAAATGCTCTGGGATAATAGAAATAAAGACTGGGCAGAAGATATTGCTAATTATCTTGCACAGGGTGGAACAACCTTTATTTTTGCCGGCTGCGGACACTGGCTAGGAGATTCTTCTGTATTTGAATATATGAAGAAAAACGGAACATTAAAGTAATATGAGAATTATTATTGTTGGAGCTGGATTCACAGGAGTCCAGCTTGCAAAGCTTCTTATAAACGAAAAAAATCAGATCACAATTATTGATAATGACGAAGATACAATTCGTCATGCATCAAATATTTTGGACTGTACAGTAATGTGTGCAGACGGAAACAATCTGGAAACTCTGGAAGAAGTAGGAATTGCAAGGGCCGATGCCCTTGTTTGCGTAACTTCATCTGATGAAGTTAATATGATTACCTGTTCTCTTGTAGATGCGGTTTATCCGGATGTTTTAAAAATTGCACGCGTAAGAAATTATGCATATTATGTAAACACTGCTGCAGCTGAACAAAAACATAAAAATGATTTTTCCGGAAAACGACGTCCGCTTTATGGAATTAATTATATGATTCACCCGGATGTTGAAGCAGCGGATGCAATTGTTCAGTCAGTAGAAAACGGCGCTGTTGGAAACGTATTAACTTTTGATAATTCAGATCTTGAAATTGCCCGAATTACAATTGGAGAGGGCAGTGCACTGGATGGAATTTTCTTAAAGGACATCCGTTCAAAAACAGATTTGAATTTCCTTGTTGCATATATTGAAAAAGATTCTCAGACTTCACTTCCTTCTGGAAATACAAAAATTGAAAACGGAACAACTTTGGGAGTTCTTGTTTCTAAAGAAAATCTTTCGCAGTTAATTTCTCTTTGCGGTGCAGAACAAAAGCAGTTAAAAAAAGTTGCTCTTGTTGGTGCCGGAAGAATTGGAACCATAGTTGCAGAACGTTTAATGGGAACTCAAAAACTTTCCGGTTTTGCAAAATTCTTTTCAAATGCAATTTCCAAGAAAAATCTTGATTTTGTAATTATAGACAGCGACAGCGAGCTTGCAGTTGCAGCTTCCGAAAAATTTCCGAATGCCAGAGTTCTTAATGCAGATGCAACAGACGAAGGCTTTTTGCGCGAAGAAGGAATTACAAATTTTGATTTAGTAATCTGTGCAACACATAATCACGAAATGAATATGGTTCTTGCCGCTTATATGGAATCTCTTGGTGTAAAACAAAGCGTAAGTCTTGTAACAAGTGCCGCATTCGGGCAGATTGCTCAAAAGCTTGGTGTAGATGTTCCGGTTGCTTTGCGCGATGCTGTTGTCGATTCCATTATGAGTCATTTGCGTGGAAAAGCCGTAAAAGAAATTCATACAATTACAAACGGACAGCTCGAGATTGTTGAATGCGAAGTTACTTCTTCTTCAAAAGCAAGTGGTAAAACATTAAAAGAAATTTCTAATCCTGGAAATTTCCTTGTACTGATGAATCGTGATAATACGGGAACTTATCAAATAGTAAACGGAAATACTAAATTGATGAGTGGAGATCATATAGTATTAATTACAGTCGCAGAACACAATAAAAAGGTTTTGTCTTTCTTTGCAGGAAACGATTAATGTTTTTTATTACACTTTTAAAAATCAGTTCAATTATTCTTTCAATTGTTGGTGCGCTTTTTGCTATTCCATTAACGGTAGCGTTTGTATACGGCGAATCTTCGGTTTATTATCCGTTTATAATTCCAATGATTGTAAGTTTTATTTTTGTACTTGCAGTAAACATTCCTACAAGAAAAATAAAATTCAATCTTAAAATTCGTCAGACCTTTTTAATAGTTGCAGTCTGCTGGATTATTGTAAGCCTTATGGGAACAATTCCGCTTTATTTCAGCGGCTGCTTTAATTCGTTTACAGATGCGCTATTTGAAAGTGTAAGCGGTTTTTCTACAACTGGTTCAACAGTTCTTGTAAATATAGAAGACTGTCCCCGTTCCATAAATTTGTTCCGTTGTCTTACACACTGGATTGGAGGAATGGGAATTGTAACCCTTACAGTTGCACTTCTTCCGCTTTTGGGTGTAGGCGGCTTCCAGCTTATTAAAGCAGAAACTACTGGTCCGGAAAAAGGAAAAGTAACTGCACGAATTACAACAACTGCAAAGGTTTTGTGGGGAATTTATATTGGCTTTACGCTTGCAGAAACAATTGCACTAAAGCTTGCAGGAATGGATTTTGTAGATGCATTATCGCATTCATTTTCTACATTAGGAACCGGCGGATTTTCTTCAAAGAATTCTTCAATCGGAACATACGATTCTGTAGCAATAGATGTTATCTGTATGATTTTTATGTTCCTTTCCGGAATAAACTTCAGCCTTTTCTTTTATGTAATTGCAAGAAAATTTAAAGACATTACAGATAATTCCGAACTTAAAGCATATATTGGAATTCTCGTAGTTTTCATTATTACAATAACAATTGCACTTCGTCCTGTTTATCACAATTTTGGACAGCAGCTCAGATACGGCTCCTTCCAGGTAATTTCTATGATTTCTACAACCGGTTTTGGAACTGCCGATTTTATGAACTGGCCGAGTGCAGCTCAATTCATTCTTTTCATTACATATTTTGTTGGAGGCTGTTCCGGTTCTCCTGGTGGAGGCGTTAAAGTAATCCGCTGGGTAATTCTTGGAAAGCAGGTGCATAACGAAACTAACAGAATGCTTCATCCTCATGGAGTTTTTTCTGTTCGTTTGAACAACCGTGTAGGAAGCAAATCTGTAGTCTTTAATGTTGCGGCATTTATTACTGTTTACATGCTTTTAGTTGCCGTTACCACATTTATAGGCTGTCTTGGAAATCTTGATTTGTGGTCTTCTATAACCGGAGCACTTTCTATGGTCGGAAACGTTGGACCGGGCTTTAATCTTCTTGGACCTTCAGAGAATTTTGCATTTCTTCCTAATTTTGTAAAATGGTGGTATTGTTTTGCAATGCTCGCAGGTCGTCTTGAACTTTATACAATGATAATTTTCTTTATGCCGAATTACTGGAAAAGATAATTAAACAATGGCATTTATAAATGTGACTTAAGTGTGCGCAGGCAAGGATCAGTTTTTTCCATAACTAACGGAAAGTGTTCCTTGCATAAAAGCGCAACTTCACCGTCACACTGCAAAAGAACAGGCTTATCATATTCAATTATAATTTTATCTGCAGAATGAAGCGAAGCAATTTTTGTTGATTCAAAAGTTCCGTTTACAATTCTTTTATTGTTTGCAATAAGGCGCGGTAAAGAAATTTTTGGAGCAAAACAAAGGTTATGAAAATTCGGTAGAATTTTGTGACCGCCGCCGTAAACTCTATAGCCGGAAACTCCAAAAGCTAAAAGAGTAATAGGTGCTTCAAGAATTTCTTCGGGTGAAGAATCGTTTGAATTTTTATAAAGAGAAACCTTTGCATTTCCAATTGGAAAGGCTTTGTTATAAATAAAGCCGCTGATAAGAACGCAAAAATGATAGAAGTTTCCGGGTAATTTATTTTTGATTCTGTTTGTCATGTAAACAACATAGGCATCAAGACCAATGCTGGCAATATTAAAAGCGTACCATGGCGGAAGAAAATCTTTATCGAAGTATTTATAAGGATTCTTTTTTGCGGCAAAAAGATTTTCGCTGCTTACTTCATTTTGCGGATAAATTTTTATTGCACGTTCATTAGAGAAAATCAGCGGGCCTTTTAAAAGTTCAAGCAGCTCTTCAATACAATGTCCGTCTGTACCATCGTTGCCGGTTCCAAGCGGAAGGCGCAGAACTGTTATTTTATTTAATATTGCATTTTTTTTTTGCGGAGAAGAAATTGCGGTTTTATAAAGCGCAGTTTGAACTTCCAGAGAAGTTCCGTCTCCACCAGCGATTACAATCAGATATTCCGTATTGTCTTTATCAGACGCTATTTGCTGAGTTACAACCGATTCAGCAAGTTCTTTTGCATGTCCGCAATATTCCGTATGAAAAATTTTATAGTCATAAGAAACTGCGCAGGAAGGAAAATATTTATATTCTTTGTAAATGGAATTAAAAAGAGTTTTGTATTTTTGTGATTTTTTGTTATTTGTAAAACATCCGGCAACCATATTTACGATGAACGAGGCATGGATTATTTTTCCAGAAAAAATTTTATTTCTGGAAAGCAAAACCATTATGCATTCTGCAATATCATCCGGAGTTAAAAAATCATACATGTTTAAACTATAAACAATAGACTGTATTTTATCTATAGAGATATTCTCTGAATTTGTTTTCTAAGCATTATCTGTGGTTAGGCGGCCAAAAATTGATTTATTTTTTAATTACAAGCCAGTTCCAGAATTCCGGGTCTTCCTGCCCGATACGCCAGAAACCAATTTTTTTAATGCCCATGTCTTCATATAATCTTGCGAGTTTTACATCAGAATATGCGTCATTAAAATATCCGGTCACTTCAACCTGAGCAGTATATTTAAAAGTTGGAATTTCATTTTCGTAGGTAACATCGGTTACAGAATGTTCCGTCATAATTCTGTTTGCGCCGCTAAAATACCATGCACCGGCTGTAGTTTCGTTTGCCCAGGTTCTGCCGTAAAAAGGCAGACCCATTATTAATTTTTTTTCTGGAATTGATTTTTGTGCGTATTCTGCAACTTTTTTACAAAAATCAATAGAAGCAATTGCACCCGCTGCACTTCCCGACCAGTGTTCATCATAAGCCATTACAAAAACTCTGTCGCAGTATTTTGCAATTTCGGCATAAGGATAAATATCATCAGAAAGTAATTTAAAGCGGGCAGGCACACAAACACTGAACCATTTTTTTTCGCCGAGCATATAACGCAAATCAGAAATGAAATTTATGAAATTCTTTTTGTCTCTTGCGGGAACAAGTTCAAAGTCTATTTGAACCCCGTCGTAAGCTTGTCCGGCTTTTACAATATCTTTTAAAAGTTTTGATCTTATTCCAAAATCTGGATCAAGAATAAAATGAGTTAGCGTTCTGCTGTCGCAAACAACTACAAGATGGCAGCGTGCATTTCCAACCTTCAATTTTGAGCGTGTAGGAACACCTGTTAATTCGCCGTATGAATTAATTTCTGCCGAAAAATAGCAGACATCGGTAACCGGCATGGAAGAATTATATTCGCTTTCGCGGCCGGCCATTACATAGCCCCAGCTTTCTTTTACTTCTACAGGTTTTCCTTCCGGAATTTTTAATTTATATTGAGGTTCCAAAGGTTTTTCTACAATTTCTTCGTCGGGTTTTATAGCAAATTCAACATTTTCGTTAGGAATTTCTTCAATATCCTGTTTTCCTTTTGCAAATAATGGAGAAAATGAAAAAATTAAAAATATAAGTCCAGTGATAAACAGAATTTTTTTCATAAAATAATTATCGGAAGGAATAATATTTTTCAAAAGACAGAAAGAGACGGATTCTGTTTATAATTCAATTATTTTATACATTGGCTCTTCATTCGGGCATAATTGAAGAACATGCTTTTCGCATTCAAGAACTTCCGATTCATCATGCGTTACATGAAGCATTGTAGTTTTTCCTGAGCTGCCGATATGGTTCATTAATGAAAGAATTTTTTCGCGGTGAGTTTCATCCAGACCATGGCAAGGTTCATCCAAAATTAAAATCAGAGGATTTTTAACTACTGCACGTAAAATTAAAACGGCTCTCTGTTCGCCATAACTTAAATTTCTAAATGATTCATTTTCTCTTCCTTCAAAATTTCCAAAAGAAAGCCATTTTTTTGCGGTAGAAATTTGAGTTTCGGTTGCTTTTTCGTATAAACCGATTGAATCGTAAAATCCGCTTATAACAACATCCTGCAACGAAATTCCGCCTATCATTCTGTATTCAACATGAATACGGTAAGAAACAATTCCAAGATGTTTTTTTATATCCCAGATTGTCTCGCCGCTTCCGCGTTTAATTCCGAATATTTGAATGTCGTTTGAATAAACCTGCTTGTTGTCGCCGGTAATTAATTCAAGAAATGTTGTTTTTCCGCTGCCGTTCGGGCCTTTAATAAGATAATGCTCTCCTTTGCAAAGTGTCCACGAAAGGTTTCGCAAAACGTGATTTTCGCCCCAGCCAACATTTACGTTATTCATTTGTACAAGAATATTTGAAGCATCGGGCTGGATTTTTTCATTTGCAGAATTAGCGGCTGAGTTAGCATTTGCAGAAGAAGATGAATTTGAGCCGGCCGCTTGAATTTCTGAATCTTCAGACAATTTATTTAATAATTCTTTGTCTTTGTTTTTTTGAATTTCTGATTGTGAAGAATCTTTATCTGCAAGAGTTTTTTCATATTCCGATTTTGTTCCGTAAAAAGAAACTTCGCCGTTTGTATATTCAATAACGTTTGTAACTGTAGAAGGAATTTCGTTATAACGTTCTGCGCAGAAAATCAGGTGAGGAAGAGATTCCGAGCTCAGCTTTTCAAAGAATTGAATGATTATCCTGCGGCTTTCAACGTCGAGGCCGTCAAAAGGATTAGAAACAATCAGGTATTTTTTATTTGCATATAAAGCGCGCGCAAGCATAATTCTGCGGATTTCTCCTGTGGACATATATTTTAAACCACGATCCAGAATTTTTTGTACGCCACATAGCTTTACAGCTGAAGCATCTTCCAGTAATGATGCTTCTTTTAAAATTTTTTCTTTATTTTCTATTCCGGAAATTATTAATGATTTTTCGCTTGAAGAAAAAAAATCTTTTTTGAGGTTTGGATAAATTCCCTGCAGAATATAAATTCTTCCTGTGCGACCGATATCTATTCCATTTTCTGAAAATTCACTTTCGTCATTTTCGCGCTCGTATTGAATAAGACCGGCTGCTTTTTCCAAAGAAACAGTTTCACAATCTTTTGAAAAAAAAGCTTCGAGTTCGGAAAGGAATTTTTCTTTACCTGAGCCGTTTTTTCCTATTAGTAAATAGAATTTATTTTGATTTAAATTTTTTGCAAAATCTTCGATGGTAAAATTCATATTAGGAATTATAATGATTTATTTTTTTGTGTAAATAAGCGTTAGCGCTGGGAGCACCGCCGCCAGGCGAAGACCGGAGCGAGCCAGAGGCGAGTGAGGACTTTGAGCGTTAGCGAAGTGCGGACATAGCGACCGGCGCTTGCGACGGGAACGCTCAAAGCTGTAAGACAATTTTTATAACAACTTTTCAAATGATATTTATTTTGATATAGTATAAACATGAGTACAAATAACGATTTATGTCCTTGCGGTTCAGGAAAAAAATATGGCGAATGCTGTGAACCGATTATTCGTGGAACAATAAAAGCTCCAACTGCAGAAGCTTGTATGCGCGCACGCTACACTTCTTATGTAAAACATGAAATTGATTTTATTATCAGCTCTTGCGAAGAAGGCGATGGAATTGCCGAAATTGACAGAAAGGCAACAGAAGACTGGAGCCGTGAATCTCAGTGGAACGGATTAAGAATTCTTCGTACAGAAAAAGGCGAAAAAGACGACGAACAGATTGTAGAATTCGAAGCAGATTATACATTACATCAGATGCACGATGTTCATCATGAAATTTCTTTGTTCAAAAATATTAATGGTGACTGGAAATATGTTGCCGGAAACGTAATTCCTACTACAGTTAAACGTGTTGGTGCAAAGGTTGGAAGAAACGATCCTTGTCCATGCGGAAGCGGTAAGAAATACAAACAGTGCTGTGGACGCTAGATGATAATAACTGGTTTTCATTCCATACAGGAAAAAATCCGCTCTGTAAATGCTTCTTCAGAAAAGAGTGCTTCGGGCGGATTTTCTATTTATTTTAGCAAGCCTGGTCCACGCATTAAAAAAATCCTTG
Organism: uncultured Treponema sp.; assembly: GCA_947165795.1. Next base: position 34,122 of record CAMVBP010000001.1, on the reverse strand, counting down.
AAGAAGCAAAAGAAGCAGGAATTACCTGCGAAAAAGTTCCGGACGAAAAACTTGATAAGCTGGTGGCTCCTCTAAATGAAGCATTAAGGGATCACCGCGGAATTGTTCTTGAAATTAAAGAAAATGCGCTTTCGGGAAAAAATCAGGCGGGTCAGAATATCGTTGATTTTGATGCATGGTGCAAGACTTTTGATTCATCAAAGCGGGTTACAGTTGTAATTTTAGACAGAGTTACAGATCCTCACAATGTAGGTGCAATAATAAGAAGCTGCGACCAGTTTGGAATTTCTCTTGTAATTATTCCGGAGCATAAAGCTGCAAGCGACATTACGGAAAATGAAGTTATTGCAAGGGCAAGTGCCGGTTCAAGTGCCTGGGTTCCTGTTGCAATTGTAAATAATCTTTGTCATGCAGTAGAAAAATTAAAGGAACATGGATTCTGGGTGTACGGTGCAGATGCCGGTGGAGAATCCTGCAAAAAAATTGAATTTTCAGAAAAAACTGTAATTGTTATGGGAAGTGAAGGAACAGGAATTGCCACTCTATTAAAAAAGCAGTGCGATCAGATAGTTTCTATTCCAACCTGCGGAAAAATAGACAGCCTTAATGTTTCTGTGGCAGCAGGAATTCTTCTTTATGAAATTTCTACACGGCATATTTCATAGAATTTAATGGATTTCATCTCGACAAAATTGACAAAAAATGTCATTATGTAAAGAATAGATATTAAAAAATGAGAGGTTTTTATGTCCAGACAAGATGATATCGCTGCAAAGGCAGTAAGAAAATCAACACTAAAATCGCTTAAAGCAAAAAAACACGGACGCCTTGTTCAGCTTAAAAAAGATTATGAACAGGCCGTTAGAGAAATTAATATTCAATACGATGAAGATCCGGAGCGCTTAAAAGCAAAATATGCAGCCGAAGATTATGCAAAAACAGAAAAGGCAAAAAAACGTGCTCAGAAAAAAATTGAAATTGAACGAAAGATCATTGAAAATTCAAAGAAAATCCGTCCTTTAACACTGGCAGAAGAAATTTCAAGCTCAATTGTTCAGGGAATTGGAGTTTCTCTTTTTATTGCAGGAACTGCTGTTCTTGATACAATTGCTGTAGGAAACTTAAAAAGCTGGGTAAATATAACTACTGTTTTCTATACTTTGTTTGGTGCAGCAATGATTTTAATGTATTTATTCTCTTTACTTCAGCATTCAATTACAAATATTACTGCAAAAACAGTTTTCAATAGGCTTTCGCATGTCTGGACCTTCCTTATTATCGGGTTTGGATATTCGGTTTATGCAATTACAAAAATTGAAGGTCTTAAAGGCTGGATTTTGTTTGGAATTGTATGGAGTATAGTTCTTATAGGAATTCTCTTTTATTCAATCGCAGGCCGCAAGCATGAAAAGCTTAATATAATTTTATGTATTCTTGCAGGCTTCTCCGGAATTTTTGTAGCAAACAATCTTTACGATGCTTTGTCTACACAGAGTTTTACAATGCTCATTCTTGCCGGAGTTTTCTACTTAATCGGAATTGTATTCTACAGCTTAAGAAAAGTAAAATTCATGCATCTTATCGGCAATATTTCAATGCTTATCGGAAGCGTGTTTGTATTCTTCTCACTTTTCTTTATTGGAATCTAAGGAAGCTTTGTAAATTCCTGCTGAATAAAAAATATGAGCGAGCGTTGTTACAAATGTTTTAAACCTAAATCTGCATGTCTTTGCGGATACACAAAAGAAATAGATCCTGGAATAAAGTTCGTTCTTTTGATGCACCAGAAAGAAGCAAAACGGCAGAGAACAGGAACCGGACACATCGCTCATATTTCCCTTAAGAATTCAGAAATTTTAGTCGGTTTTGAATTTGAACATAACGAACGGCTTCAGGCTCTTTTAAAAGACGAAAATTATTTTCCTGTTCTGCTTTATCCCGGCGAAGATGCATGGACTGCAAAAAAAGAAGGATTTGCGCAGGCTCTTAATGGGAAAACTCTTCTTGTAATTATTCTTGATTCAACCTGGTTTTGTGCCAGAAAACTAATTGAACATAATGAATTTCTTTTAAAATTACCGAGATTTTCTTTTTACGGCGATTACCGTTCAATTTTCACATTTAAGCATGAACCTCGTTCTGAATATATTTCTACGGTTGAATCCTGCTATTATTTAATAAAGGAAATGCAGGCTCAGGGCTTATGCGAAAATTCGGTTGATCCGGAGCCTATGATGAATGCATTTAAACAGATGATAAAATTTCAGCTTCAGGCAGAAAATGAACGTATTCTTGGAATTCGCCCGAACAGTCATGATTATGATGCAAAATACAACAAATTACGGGAAATTCCTCAATTTACAACTGAATAATATTAATATATAATTTTTAGTATGGAAGGCTTAAATAATTCTATAGTCTTTATGGGCTGTAAACATTGTGGAAAAACTACTCACGGAAAAGCTCTTGCAAATGAGCTGAATGTTGATTTTTTTGATACAGATGATGTAATTGCCCAAATGGTTGGAATGCCTGTGCGCGATTATTATCGTACAAAAGGTGCAGCCGCATTTATGGAAGCCGAAGAAGCCGCCTGTGATAAAATCATAAACGAAAATATTGATAAAAAGATTGTAATTTCTACTGGAGGAGGAATTTGCGATAATCCTCCGGCAATAACAAAGCTGCGGGTTTTTCAGAAATTTGTTTTTTTAAGGCTGGATATTGAATATTCTGTTGCAAGAGTATGTTCAAAAATAGAGATGATTAATCCCGGTCAGTTTATAAATGCACCGGCATACATTCTTGCAGAAAAGCCAAAGTCTATGCGCCAGGTTAATGAAATCCTTACAAATAAATATACGCAGCGCTATGCACAGTATGAAGCTCTGGCAGATATTATTGTAGACATAAAAAATGCTTCGATTGAAGAGAATTTTAATTTAATAAAAGCCGCTTTATTGTAAGAGTCTATTTTTGCTTTGGAGAAAGATTCATAACAAGTCTTTCGCAAAGATCTTCATAAGAAATACCAATTGAACGTGCTTCCTGAGGAAGAAGACTGTTTGGTGTCATTCCCGGAAGGTTATTTGCTTCCAGACAGTAAAATTTATCGTCTTTATCCGAAAGAATAAAATCTATACGTGAATAATTTCCAAGATTGAGCAAATTATGAACTTTTAAAGCAAGATTCTGAGCTTCTTCTGTTTTTTCTTTAGAAAGCGGTGCAGGACAGATCTCCTCTGTTGCATTATCCTGGTATTTATTTTTGTAATCGTAAAAACCCTGTTTAGGACGGATTTCTATAATCGGCAATGCTTTTCCTTCAAGAATACCGATAGAAAATTCGCGGCCCGAAACCATTTTTTCTATAAGGCAGATATCTTCGTATTTTGTAGAATATTCAATTGCGGCATTCCATTCAGAATCGTTATGAACAAGAGAAACTCCACAGCTGGAACCGCAGCCGGTTGGTTTTACGGCACAAGGGAATCCAATTTCTTTTTTTACTTTTTCTAGTGAATCTTTTTTTGGATCAAAAAGAAGCCAGTCTGCAGTTGGAATTCCATAGTGAACAAAAAGAGTTTTACTTATATTTTTGTCCATTGCGAGGGAACTTCCAAAATATCCGGAACCGGTATAAGGAACGTTTAAACAATCGAGAACGGCCTGAAGTCTTCCGTTTTCGCTCATTCCGCCGTGGCCGCCAATAAATACAGCATCTGCAATTTTACAGATTTCAAGAACTCCGGGACCAATCAGTTCGCGGCGGCCGCCGTTTGCAGCAATAATTGCTTCAAGGTCTGGTTCAGTTTCGGGAATTTTGTAAGAAAATTGTTTTCCGGATTCTTTAGAAACAAAAACGCTGTTTAATTCTGTGTTTTCTGGAATTCCAATATATATATCTACAAAAGCAACTTCGTGTCCTTTAGAAAGAAGTGCATTGGAAATAAGACTTGCTGAACAAAGAGAAACGTCTCTTTCCGGGCTTATGCCGCCAGCCAGAACTACAATTTTCATTTTTTCATCCTTAATATTTTTCTATAAATTTTTCAGTGTTAGCCGTTGCAGCTTCCACATTCGCCGCAGCCGCCTTCGCAATTTCCACCACAGTCACTGCCACAATTGCCGCCGCAATTACCTCCGCAGCAAGAAGGAGGATTAAGTTCTTCTTCTGTGGCGTCGCGAACTTCCATAACTTCTACATCAAAATGTAAGTTTTTACCTGCCAATTCATGATTTGCATCTATTTTAATTTTGTCGCCGTTTATTTCTGTAATGTGAACAATTGCCGGTCCAGATTGAGTCATTGCATGAAACTGCATGCCTGGTTCAAGCTGCATGTCTGTATCAAACTGATCGCGTGTAACTTCTACTACAAGCTGCGGATTATATTCGCCATAACCGTCTTTTGGTGCAATTACAGCAGAAAATTTATCACCGGTTGTTTTTCCTTCAAGCTGAGCTTCCAATCCTGGAATTAAATACCCCCGGCCATGAATGTAAGATAACGGTTCTGTTTCGCGGCTTGAATCTATAAGCTTTTCGTTATCGTCTTTTAAAGTATAGTGAATTGAGACAAATTTATTATTTTCGATTTTCATTAAAACTGAGTTCCTTCGGCATTATTTGGAGCATTATCCTGAATTACTTCATTAATTTCCGGGCAAGCATCTTTTAAATAACGCTCAACACCCATTTTAAGTGTCATAACAGCCATAGGGCAGCCGCCACAAGCTCCTGTAAGATTTAAATGAACATTATACATATCATCAATGCAGACAAATTCCATATCGCCGCCATCTGCCTGAAGCATAGGTCTGAACATATCCAAAGCTTCTAAAACTCTTTTCTGTAATTCTTCGTCAATCATTTTTTTCTCCCTGAAATTGTCTATTCACAAAGCATTTTTGCGCATTAATGTAAAAATTTATGCGAATTTCTGATTTTTTAAACTTACTGAATTTTTATTATAAAGTCTATTATGAGAATCAAAAATCTTTTAAAATTATCCTAATTCATCAACTTTTCTGTGCAGATTGATAAGTTGAATATGTAAGAAATGATCAACAGCATTTTTTTCCAGAATGCCGACAGGTTCATTTTCTGAATCTACTATAGGAAGAGCTTCTACATCATATTTGTCAAATAACTCATAGGCCTCCGGAAGAGTTGTAGAAGGTTTGCAAACGGCAATAGGTTTATCCATAACATCCATAGCAAGCATAGATTCTGCAAAATCACCAATCTGCATAACTTCCTTCAGGTGATTAAGAGAAATAATACCTGCAAGGGTTCCATCTGAAGGATTTTTAACAACATAATTCAAATTAGGATTTCGCGAAAAACTGTTCAAAATAGAAAAGAGAGTATCGTTTTCGCTTACAATTGCAGGAGAATCGTAATTACAGATTTTTTGATTTTGAATAACAATATCTGTAACTCTGGAATTCTTTTTAATATCATCAATTGTAATATTTAAGCCGCATTCACCGGCTTTTGTAACTCCAATCTTTACAAAAATAGGACCAACAAGCTGAACAATAAATGTTGTTGCCGTAATAATCAAAAGGATTTCCGGACCAATTGAATCGGCAAAATCATTTCCTGCGGCAATTGAAAGACCGATTGCCACTCCAGCCTGACTCAAAAGACAGAACGGAAGATATTTCTGAACGCTTTTTGGTGCTTTTGTAATCCAGGCTCCAAAAGTTGCTCCAATTGCTTTTCCAAAGGTTCTTCCCAAAACATAAATAATTGCAATAATTCCTAAGAATGGGGTAATTATCCAGATATTTAATTTTGCACCAACAAGAACAAAGAATAAAACATAAATTGGCGGCGTGTATTTTGCAACAAGCGCAAAAATATTATTTACTTTGGCAGGAGCAAAATTAACAATTATAAAACCAATGCTCATTGCGGCAAGAATATTGTCAAAATTAAAAATCTGAGTAATTCCTGTACAAAGGAAGAGACAGCCTAAAGAAAAAGAAAGTGCGCGGCTTTCTGAATTAATTACGCCGCGAAGAATAAATGTAAGTACAAAACCAAAGGCTGCTCCAATTGCAATTGAACCAAAAATATCGCGTGCGATATTTAAAAGCTGAATACCAAAAGGAAGTGAATTTCCACCTATTAAAGGTCTTACAATTGTAGAAGCAATTGTGTAAAGAATAAGCGCAACAGCATCGTCCATTGCAACAATTCCGTAAACAGTAGTTGTTAAAGGTCCTTTTGTTCTGTATTCAACAAGAACGTCTGTAGTTGCAGCAGGCGCAGTTGCAGAACAAATTGCACCAAGAACTAAACCTAAAGAAAGTGCGTGAACAAAATTTTTTGTAACAACATACACTACGATTGTAATAAGTGAACCAACGATAATTGCCGGAGTAATAGCTTCAAAAAGAAGGATGCTTACAAATTGCTTTCCATATTTTTTTATTGTTGTGAATTTTAATTCTGCACCAACAAGAAAACCAATAAAAGAAAGAGCGACTGTACTGATTGGATCCAGCGCAGAAATTACCTGCGGTTCTAGAATATGCATTCCAGACGATCCGATTATAATTCCAATTACAATATAACCAACTACCTGCGGAATCTTTAATTTTTGAAAAAGCCATCCGCCAAAGGCACCCGCAAAAATAATAATCCCCAACAGTAAAACGAACTGGGAAGTGTGAATTGCCGAAAAATGAAGAGCGCCCGGCAAAAGCGTTGCAAAAGGATTATTCATAAGGCTTAATATAGCAGATTTTCTATAATTTGTGCAAAGGCTGCATTATCCTTGTAAAGCCATTCATACATTGCAGAGGCAGATACAAGTTTTCTTCCGTATTCACGGGTTTCGGTATAAGGGAGTGTTTCTAAAAACAAATCCTGCGGCATATTGCTTTTTCTTCCAAATTCCTGAGTTGTTGTCTGAAGCCATCTTCTTACTCTTGTTATTCCTGCATTGTAAGAAAAGAAGCCCTGTAAAATTGAACCGTCGCATCGTCTGATTAAGCTGCTTAAATAATATGTTCCGAATTTAATATTTGTTGCAGCGTCTGTAAGTGAATAATCAGAAAGTTTAAGGCTGGTTGCAATATCGCTGGCTGTAAATTCCATAAGCTGGCAAAGTCCAACAGCGCCTGCAGAGCTCTTTATTTTTGGATCAAAAAAACTTTCACTTCTTGTAAGTGCATACATGATTGAAGGATTTAATTCATAAAGCGCTGAATTTTTTTCTATATCATCATAATAATCCTGAGGATAAACTAATTTAAGTTCTTCCCGGGTAAAATTTTCTGTTTTGAGATTTGCCGCTTTTGCTGCAATTCGCAATGACTGCTGGTAATAATTTTCATCGGAAGCGGCGCACCTATTCAAAAAATCAGAAAGGTAAAACAAAATTTGAGAATCCAGAGGAATATTTTCTGAAGAAGAAAGTCTTTGGAATTCTGAATAGATAAGTTCCGGTAATCCAAAAGCAACGTAGCCTTCCATTAAAAGTTTTGCAGAATTTTTTGCAATTTCGTCTGATTTTTTTTCTTCATTTTTGCAGTACGGTTTTAAAAGAACACTTTCTAATTCATCATCCTGCAATTTCAGGCTGTAGGCCGCAAGCAGTTTATAATACCAGGAACTTCCGGAATTTAAGGCGCGGGTCATTGCCTGTTTATAAATATCCTGTTTGGAAATATTTTCCGGCGGAGTTGCAAGGCCTTCTTCAAGAAGTCTTGCATAAATGTATGCGTATTCACTTACCGATTCATCCGTTGCTTTTCCGTCTATCTCTGTGTAGATTCTGTAAAAATCATTCCAGCGGCCTGCAGTGAGTAATGAAGAAACGAGGCTTTCAAAAAAATCATCAAAATAAGCGGCATCGGTCCATTGTTCGCTGTAAACTCCAATGCTTTCTATAATTGTGTCTACAGAATGACTGAGAGATTCAGAAATTAAATACCAAAGTGCGTTGTCTTTTTTAAAGGTGTCTTCTGTTGAATTAAAGGCCTTTTCAAAGCAGGTTTTTGCCTGATTATAATAAAGTGAATTATTGCTGAATAATCTTCCGGCATAAAACCAGAAATAATATTCACATTCCGTTCCTGAATATTTTTGTGCAAGCTCTGCAAAAAAGTTTGCGTTTGGAATGTAATCAACGCTTCCGTATAAAAAAGATTTTCCTGCATCCGAAATTAACTGAGGCAGCAAAGGAAGTTCATTATTTTCAAAATATCCAAAAAGTTCTTCGGCTTTTGAAGCAGTGTAAGTATAATTTCTTTTGTAAAGTTCAATTCTATAGTTCAGGGCAAAATCCTGCGGTGTATAGGAAATTTCTTCCGTGCTGTTAAAGTCGGGATGATTATATGAATCGCGGTAAAACTGATAATGTTCTGTAGAAATTGCGCGGGAAGTAAACCATTCAAAAACTTCTTTTTCCAGTGAATCAATCTGTTTTTCGCTTAGAACCTGCATCCTTATTTTTATGCTTTTGTTTTCGTCGTTCTGTAAATTTAAGCTTTCTGAATTGGATAAAACTAAATTAGATTCTTTTGCAAGATAAAACTGATTCAATGCAATAAAAAGAACGTCGGATTTAAATTCCTGATTGTCTTTGTAAGCGGCCAATAATTTTTGTGCAGCGGAAGTTTTTTCCGGAATGCTTCCAAAAAAGCATAATTGTTCAGCGCTTCTTTCTGCGGCGTAAAGACTTCCTTTTTTAGAACAGTTTATGAATTTCTGACGGGCTTCTTTTTCTTTTCCCTCTTCAAGAAGCCTTAAACCCATAAAATAATCTGAGTCTGTTCCGAATTTTTTCTGTAAATCTGATTTTGCTGAGCAGCTCTGAATGAATAGAGCAAAAATTATAAGAAAAGCACATAAATTAAGCGAATTTTTAAATTTTTCCACAATTTTCACTCTATATTAATTATTCAGCCGGAATAATAATTGTTGTTCCCGAAATAATATAATCAGGATTTTTGATTCCGTTGTAGCGCGCAATATATTTGTAACGCCAAGGATTTTTATAGTAAGTATCTGCAATATCCCAGAGAGTGTCTCCCCATTTAATCTTGTAAGAAATATTCTTTGGTTTTTCTACAACAGGAGCCGGAGGTTCCGGAATAACTTCTTCTGCTTTTTCGATAATTACAATTTCATCTTCTTTTGCCTGAGGAACCGGTTCAACTTTAGGTTCTACAACAGGAGGTTCTTCTTTTTCTACAACTGGAGGAACTTCTTCTTTAACAATCTGTTCTGTTTCTGTGTAATTCTTTTTTGTAATAAGATTGTATCTTGAAGGAATAATAAACAATATAAGCGCTGTTGCAATTACACAGATTATTGCACAGATAATGCAGATTATAACAGGAACTTTTGTCTTTTTTCTTTGTTCTTCGCCATAATCAGAAGAATTTCCAAGTTCTGTTTCTTTGTCGTAAAGGCCTGTAAAACTGAGTCCTGAAGCTGGTGCCGGTGAATCATCAAAATCGGCAAAAATGTCTTCGTCGTTATTCACTTTTTCATCTCCTAAAGAAATATCATCAAAGCTTGGTAAGTCGTCGTCGCTGATTAATGGTTCGTCAGAATTTTCATCTGAAGAAGCTTCTTCTGATATTGTTGTATCTTTGCTAAAAATATCGTCCTGAGCAGGAATGTCGTCTTCTGCAGAAACGGTTTCCTGAGCAATTGTGTCATCGGTTGAAGCAAAAATATCTGTTTCTTCTGCAGAATCGTTTCCGGCAGCGAACATATCGTCTGAGGTGATAGTTTCGTCTGTAGAAGCGAACATATCGTCTGTTGCAGAAGTATCTTCTGTAGAAGCGAACATATCATCTGAAGCAGTTGTGTCTTCTGTTGAAGCAAAAATATCATCCTGAGTTATTGTTTCTTCGGCTGCAGAGTCATCTGAGCTATTTGCAAGGTCGTCAAAGCTTGGTAAATCGTCTGTAGAAAATTCTTCTGTAGTATCGCTTCCGGCTGTTTCTTCAGTTGAAGCAAATATGTCATCCGAAGCCGCAGTATCATCTGTAGAAGCGAACATATCGTCTGAAGTTGAAGTTTCGTCTGTTGAAACAAACATGTCGTCTGTTGAGGTAAAAACGTCGTCGGTGGCAGCCTCGTCGTTTGCTGCGAAAGTGTCATCTATGGCGGCAGTGTCGTCGTTAGCTGCAAATGTGTCGTCCGATTCCGGCGCGATGCTGGTGGTAGCAAAAATATCATCTTCTGCTCCGTCCGGAGTAAAGGTTACGTCTGCCTTGTCATTTTCTTCTTTCTGTTTTCTTAAAGCTTCTGCTGCTGCTAAAAGTCCGGCACCGGCAATTGCCGCACCTGCTGCTTTAGCTCCGGCTTTAGAATCTTCTGTTTTTGGAGAATCAGCAATTCCGTATTCGTCTGTTACCATACGTTCCTCTGCAGTTCTGGAAACCAAAGAAATTGTTGTTTTACTTTGAGTTCCAGTTTCTGTATCAACTATTTTTGCAGAAAGTTTATTTTCATCATCAATGGAAACTATAAAGGAAATGTCAGGTTCACCGTTTGGATGTGCAATTAATCCGTTAATTTCTAAAGAATCAACATATTCAGCATCGTCCATAGTACATAATTCCGAACGGTACAAATCGACCATTACTTTTGTCTGATTATTATGAGCTGTAGTTAAATCTAAAGACTTTTCTGATGCTATGTTTTCTTGAAGAACAGGATAGAATGAACCGTCTGCAAGCTTTATTCCGATAGTTTTCATTTTCTGCAACCTCTCTTAATTTTCGGCATAAATAACCGTTTTCACAATTAAAATGTTTTTAAGGTCTTATTCCTTTAGGTTCATATTCACCAGCAAATGCAGAAACCATAGCCTTTAAAGAATAATCACAACGCCAACTATATCCTAGAAGAATAGTATCAGCCCAATTCAAATCTTTTGCAAGATCCGGATTCATTGTACAAAAAATAACAACTTTTTTCCCGCTATTTTTGAAATATTGCGCAATTTTTACATGATTTTCACTGGAAACGCATATAATAATTGTATCGTAACCCGAAGCAACCTGCGGAACATTATCTAAAACCCATTGTGTTTCGTTTGGTCCGGTTTCGTAAGAAAAACGGAATTCTCCTGAATCAGGATATCTTTGTTTTGCAGCCTGGAAAAAACTGTTAAGGGAACCCATAAGTAAAATTCGTTCGCCATTTGCATTAGACATAGGCATTGCAGAACCTTTTTTTTCTATTGTAACTGAACGGCAGGCCTGCTCCAAAAAGTATTTTTCGCCTTCGCGGTTTGGAATTAATTTATCAACCAGTTCATCATCCGGATAAATTGGAGCGGCGTTACCTGATTTGAAATAATCAAGCTTTGCTTTTATAACTCTGTATGCGGCCTGTTTTACACAGTCGTGAAACTCTTCATCAATCGACATATTTTCAAGATTGCGTGTCCATAAGGCTTCGTTTAATTTTGCAGTTGTTGAAGAAAGAATGATGTCGTTGCCGGCTTCCAATGCCATTTTAAATGCGGTAGACATTGCCCCTGCGTAAGTTGTAGCACCAACCATCATCATATCGTCTGTAATTATGATTCCGTCAAAACCAAGCTGATTCCTTAACAAATCCGTAAGAAAAGATTTAGAAAGCGAAGCCGGTGCTCCAGAGCTTTCAATCTGCGGAAAAGCGAGGTGTCCCGACATAACTGCAGGAATTTTTTCTTTTATAAGGTATAGATATGGAATCAATTCACGGTTTTTGAAGGTTTCAAAATCTATATCAATTTGAGGAAGATTTCCGTGTGAATCAAGGTTTGTATCGCCGTGTCCGGGAAAATGTTTTACTGTTGGAATTACGCCAGCGGCCATTGAACCGGAAGCAAAAGCTGCTCCAAGTATTCCAACCTTTTCCGGATCTTCACCGAACGAACGTGTTCCAATAATCGTAGAATCGTGGTTTGTAAATAAATCTACAGTCGGCGCAAAATTCATATTTATACCAAGGGCTTTAATTTCCATATTGATATAATATGAACTGTACCAGGCGTCTGCAGGGTAACCTCCGGCACCAATTGCCATATTTCCCGGAGTAATGGAAGTGTCTCCTTTTACATGTCTTATGCTTCCGCCTTCCTGGTCTGTTGCAACAAAAAGCGGAATTTTAAATCTGTTGGTAGAAGCACTTTCCTGAAGTGATTTTATTGATTTGGCAACAAGATGAATGTCATCAGTATTCCATCCGAAAACTTTTACGCTTCCAAGACCTCTGGAAACCCACTGATACAAAAGTTCAGGCGGTTCTGCTCCTGCCCAGCCAAACATAAAGGTTTGAGAAAGAAGTTCAGAATCTGTCATCTGATCTGTAATCATTTTTGCCAGCTGGTCAGAAGGGTAGTCGGACCAGAAGTCTATCTGCTGGGAATATAAATTGGTTTTTCCATACGCAAGAAAAATAATTCCTGCTGCAATAACGCCTAAAATTTTTTTCATGATGTCATTCTTTTTAATTTCTTATTCTTTCGCTCGCAATGTGTGCAGCAATGGCACCGTCAGAAACTGCTGTAACAACCTGTCGGAACGGTTTGCTTCTTATATCGCCTGCTGCAAAAAGACAAGGAATAGAAGTTTCCATATTTTCGTCTGTTATAATATAGCCGCCCTCATCTTTAGGAAGCATTTCTACAAGAGAAGTCTGCGGAAGCATTCCTGTAAAAATAAATACGGCGTCTGTCTGAAGTTCTGATTGTTCGCCGGTTTTTACATTTTCTATTGTAACGGATTCAACTTTTGCACTTCCGTTAATTGATTTTACTACAGAGTCGTAAACAGGCTTTACACCGGCAGCAAGCATTTTATCTATAACAGCCTGCTGGGCGCGGAATTTGTCTCTTCTGTGAATAATGGAAACGTCGGAAGAAAGTGTAGAAAGGTAAATTGCTTCGCTGCAGGCAGAATCTCCGCCGCCGACAACAACAATTTTTTTATTTCTGAAGAAAGGTCCGTCGCAGGTTGCACAGTAAGAAACACCTCGTCCAGTTAATTCCTTTTCTCCAGGAACTTCGAGGTTTCTGTGAATTGCACCTGTAGCTATACAAAGACATTTTGATTCAAAGGCATCTTTTTTTGTTTTAACGAGAAAATTTTCTCCCATTTTATCTATGGAAATAACCTGTGCCTGAATAACTTTTGCGCCAAAAGCTTCTGCCTGTTTCTGCATATTCATGGTAAAGCTTGCACCATCGATTGCAGGAAATACTCCAGGATAGTTTTCTAAATCTGCAATTTGAAGAACCTGACCACCAGCTCCGGCAACATCAATAACAAGAGTAGAAAGTCCGCCGCGTGCAGCATATTGTGCAGAAGCAAGTCCGGCAGGACCTGCACCAATTATTACATAATCGAATTTCTCATTTTCAGCCATATTTTAAGTTTATCAGATTTCGGAATAAGTAGGAAGAGTTTAAAATACTACGTTTAAAGGACGCGGGAAAAAGCTGCAAACTGCAGTGTCTGGAATTATATAATTTTCCGTATGTTTTTTTATAAATTTGACTTGAAGAAATTTTCTAACTGAGTGATAATAATAAAATATGCCAGAAAAAATGTATGAAGAAGCATGGAATTATACAATGGAAATGCTTCATAACGAGTATAAAAGTCAGAATAAAGAAAAAGAATTTGTTTTCCGCTTCAATATGAAATATGTTGAAGAAACAATGGATTCTATAACTGTTTCTGTTTCTTCTCAATTTTTAAAAGACATGATGGAAAAATATAAAAGTTTTGAAATCGTTCAGGAAAAATTAAGGGAAGTTACAGGCCAGGCTGATATTAAATTAAACTGTATTATTTCTGATGAATCTGGCAAAGCCGCTGAACACACTCCTGTTGAACCTGCAGAAAAAAAACGTGCGGAAGAAAAAACTGAATCAGAAAAAATTCCTGCCGCAAAAATTCAGCCGGAAGCTAAGGAAAAAGGAAAGCATTCTTCTCTTGATGAAAAATTTACCTTTGAATCTTTTATTGCCGGCGAAAACAGCAATTTTGCATATAATGCGTCTTTAGTTGCGGCAAAAGAACCTGGAAAGAAATACAATCCGCTTTTGCTTTATGGTGGTTCCGGACTTGGAAAAACTCACCTTATGCAGGCAATCGGAAATTATATTCACCGGAATAATCCTGAAAAATTAAAAATCTGCTATGTTTCGGCAGAAAATTTTACCAACGAATTCATTCTTTCTACAAAGGAAAAGACAACAACTGCTTTTAAAAATAAATACAGAAATCTTGATGTTCTTCTTCTCGACGACATTCACTTTCTTCAGGGAAAAGAAGCAACACAGGAAGAACTTTTCTATACATTCGAAGCACTTTCTCAGAAAAAGGCTCAGATGGTTTTTACCTGCGACCGTAAGCTTAGAGAAATCAAAGAAATGACGGAAAGGCTTGTAAGCAGAATTGGAAGCGGAATGATTATAGACCTTCAGCCTCCGAATTACGAAACAAGGGTTGCAATCCTTCAGAAAAAACTTGATATTCTCGGCAAGCAGTTAAAGCTGGAAGTTGTTGAATATATTGCAAAATCAATAGAAAGTAATGTGCGCGAACTGGAAACCGGTCTTATTAAGGTTCTAGGTTATATGGATTTGATTGGCGAAGAGCCTTCTCTTGAAGTTGTAAAAAAATTACTTCAGGATTTAATCAGCACAAATGCAGACAGCAATATTTCTCTTGATGCAATTGTAAAAGTTATTGCAGATAACTATCAGATTTCTGTTTCGGATTTAAAAGGCAAAAAGCGTGATAAAAAATTTGCACTTCCAAGACAGATTGCAGTATATCTTTCGCGCGAGCTGACGGAAATTACATATACAGAGCTGGCCCAGGAATTTGGAAAAGATCATTCTACAATGATGCATTCTTACGAAAAAATCGAAGGGCTTATAAAAACCGATCCTTCAATGTCTTCAAAAATTCAGATTTTTAAGCGCGAAATTAAAGAGTATAAAAAATAAAGGAGTTCTCTAAATTGCAGCTGAGTTTGCAGCGTCGTAAGATTGAGAATTCTTCTATTGAAAAATCAAATATATTCTTATACAATTATTATTGAAGTAAAATTCTTTAAAAAAAGGCTGGTGAATTATGAAATTTACATTTGATCGCGATTCAATGGTAAAAGAGATTTCTATTGCACAGGAAATCATAACTAATAAAAGTCCAATATCTATTCTTTCAAATATTCTGATTATTGCAGAAAATAATATGCTTACAATCAAGGCAACAGATTCAACCTTGAAGTTCACAACTACAATTCCTGTAGATATTCAGGAACCTGGTAGAACAACAATTTACTGCGATAAGTTCATGAGCATTTTGTCTTCACTTCCTTCCGGAGACATTGAATTCATTCAGGAAGATATTGAAGTTACAATCAAGCCTATTTCAAAACGATTTACTGCAAAATTAAAGAGTCAGACCAGCGATAAATTCCCTGAAATTGGAACAAGCGAAAATGTTCCTTTCTTTGATATTTCTTCAAAAGACTTTAAGGAAATGATTAAGGAAACAATTTTTGCTGTTTCTTCAGATCACAACCGCTACTTTATGACCGGCGTTTATTTTGTAAAGGAAGGCGATGTTCTTACAATGGTTGCAACAGATGGCCGCCGTCTTTCTTGCGAAACAAAAAATATTGTAAATATTCCGGATTTCCAGCCTGCAATTATTCCTACAAAAATTCTTTCCTGCGTATTAAAAAATGCACCGGAAGAAGGAAACATTCAGATTGCAGTAGTTGATAAATCTGTATTTGTAAAATTTGCAAATGTTGAATTCTCTTCTGTTTTAATTGACGGACAGTTCCCTAACTATAAAAAAGTTATTCCGGAAAATCTTGAACAGTCAATTATGGTTAATAAGGCTGATCTTGAAGCTGCCCTTAAACGTACAACAATCATGGCAGAAAAGAATGTAAACAGAATCATTTTCAGAATTACAGACGGAGAATTAAAGCTCATTACTCCGGAAACTGAATCTGGTACAGCAGAAGAAACAATTCCTTGCCGCTATGCAGGAGAACCTATTAATCTTGCTTTGAACTATGTATATGTTTCTGAACCATTAAAGGTTATAGATTCAGAAAACATTGTTTTTGAATTCTCTGCAAACAAAGAAGACGGTGAAGACGCAAATATTACAAAGGCTTTAATTATTCGTGGAGAACCTGCAAAAGATTACATCCATGTAGTAATGCCATTAACTAACTAATTTTTGCGAGCAAGCTTTGCCTTTTTTGTATCAGACATTTTATAATTTCAGGAATCTTAAAAACGATACAATTGACCTTTCGTCTAAGGAAGTTTTTTTCGTTGGAGAAAACGGTCAGGGTAAAAGTAATATTCTTGAATCGCTTTATTATTCTTCTTATGGAATTTCATTCAGAACTCACGTTGATGCACAGATTGTAAAAAACGGAGAACAGAATTTCAGTTTGAACTGTCTGTTTCAGCGTGAATCTGATACTCAAAAAGTTACCGTAATTTTTGATAACAATAAAAAACGAATAGAAAAAAACGGAAAGAAAGTTCAGGACCGAAAAGAAATCATCAATACAATTCCGTGCATTTTGTTTTGTCATGATGATTTAAGATTTGCAACCGGTGAACCCGAAGCAAGGCGATTCTTTTTTGATCAGTCGCTTTCGCTTTTTGATTCTTCTTATCTTGATGATTTAAGAAATTACAAAAAGGTTTTAAAATCGCGAAATCTTCTCTTAAAAAATCACGAATACGAAACTCTGGACGCTTACGATTTGCAGCTGGCTAAATATGGAAGAATTGTCTGCGACCGAAGAAAAAAAGTGATTTTTCAGTTCAATCAGGTTTTTGGAAAAATCTACGAAGAAATAACCGGAATTAGTGATTTGAAAATTTCCTATCATTCTTCGTGGAAAGCTTCGGAAGACGAAACGGCAATTCCCGAAGAAAACGAAATTTTACAGCAGCTTATGGCGCGGCGCGATAAAGATAAATTTATGGAAACGACGATTACCGGGCCGCACCGCGACAGAATTGATTTTGTAAAGGATCATCATCTTTTTGTTCCTACAGCTTCAACCGGTCAATGCCGGTTAATTTCACTTTTGCTCAGAGTTGCTCAGGCAGTTTGTTATACAAGAGTTACGGGCTTAAAACCTGTTTTATTAATGGACGATGTTCTTCTGGAACTTGATCCGGATAAGCGTGCAAAGCTTACGGCGATGCTCCCGGAATATGATCAGTTATTCTGTACGTTTTTGCCCGGCGAACCGTATGAACGCTACATGCATGATGTTACAAAAGTTTATGATATAAGAGGTGGAGAATGGACTCTTCGAAAATAATTTCCAGCAAAGATATGATGAAAAGCTTCGGCGGATTTTCTGTAAACGCAAATTCTCAGGGCGAAGAAAAAAATATATTTACCATCTGGAAAAAGGTTGTTCTTGGAATTCATTCATACAAAGACGAAAGCGAAAATAACGAAAAACGCATGCCGATTGGTGAACGCCTTGCCGGAAATACAAGAGTTGTAGATTTAAAAAACGGAACGCTTCTTGTAGAAACCGATCATCCGGGCTGGATTCAGTATTTGAATATGTATAAAAAATTTATTCTGCGCGGAATAAATATGTATCTTCCGGAGCTTAAGGTAAAGAATCTTGCCTTCAGGACTTCAGGTTCATCATTTACTTTAAATGGAGAAAAAACCGAAGCCTACGATGCTTCTGTTAAAAAAGCACGCGACGAAATGCTTGCTAAAATGGAAGAAACGGAAAAAGAAATAGAAAAACTGTTTCCTCAAAAAGCAGAAGAAGCTTCTGCAGGCGGAACCGGAGCAAAACCAAAGAAAAATCCACTTCCTCCGGAGCTGCTTGTTAAATTAGAAAACATACGTCAAACTATGTTGACCAATACAGAAAATAAATGATATATTTATAGCCACTTTCATTAATATTTCTCGCATTGTTGTTATATGCAATGAATGACGGGGTTTTAAATTTTGAAAATTATTATAAATATATAAGGAGTACGTTCTATGAAAAGAACATATCAACCAAGTAAAGTAAAAAGAAACCGAAAATTTGGATTCCGTGCCAGAATGGCTACAAAAGGTGGACGCAAAGTTCTCGCAAGAAGAAGAGCTAAGGGAAGAGCAAAACTTAGCGTTGCTGACGAAAATAAAAAGTATTAATTTTTAGGGATGGCAACAGAATTATTAACGACAGGATCATTTAATCGTAAAGAGCGAATAAAAAATCCTGCCGATTTTAAATATCTGTTTAAAAACGGAAATAAAGTAAGTATTCCGGGAGCAAAGCTGTTTTATGCAGAAAATAATCTTGGAATAAACCGTGTAGGTTTTCCTTTGAATCGTGGATACGGTAACGCTGTTCAAAGGAACTTATCAAAAAGATACAGCCGGGAAGTCTATCGTTTAATAAAATCACATCTGAACACTGGATATGATATGTTGTTTTTAATCTATCCTGGAAATGACTCGTTCAACTCGCGATGTGAGCAAATTCGTTTATTATGCCAGAAGGCAGGTTTAATTGAGGAATGAATTATGAATCTTGATGAGGGATTTCATAAATTTTCCATTTGGAATGCTATAAGAAATTTTATTATTAAATTTCTGTGTTTCTTAATTAGAATTTACCAGATTTGTATTTCTCCGTTGTTTCCAAATACGTGCAGATTTACTCCCACTTGTTCTGCATACGCTGTGGAAGCAATAAAAAAATATGGACCAGTAAAAGGTTGTCTGTTGGCAGCAAAGCGAATTTTAAAATGCAATCCGTATTGTAAAGGCGGATATGACCCTGTGCCTTAGCCAATAGGAGAAAAAATTGAATAAAAACACAGTCTTGTTTATAGTCATTTCTACACTGATTATAATTGGTTCTTATTTTATTATTCCAATGATTTTTCCATCACTTAAAATGACTCCAGTTCCTTCTGGAAAAGAAGTTGTGGAAACCAAAGAATCTAAAGAAGAGTCTGCAGTAAATACAGAACTTGCAGAATTCAGTATTGAAGAAAATTCAGAAAACACTGAAGAAGCAGTAGAAGAAAATGATGTTCTTACAGAACAGACTTTTACTGTAAATACAAATGTTGCAGAAATTGTTCTTACAAATAAAGGCGGAGATATTATAAGCTTTAAGTTGAATAACCATTATGATATGGAAACCGATGACGGCGTTCAGCTTGCAGATAATATAAGCAAAGCAAACAGAGCCTGCGCACTTTCAATAGGAAAGGCAGACAATTCCATTACAGACAAAATTTTTGCTGTAGAAAAAATAGATGAATATACTTATCTTTTCAAACAGAATCTGTTGATTAACGGCAGAAAGGTTATGGTTGGTAAAAAATATACTTTTATGCCTGATGAGTATGTATTCAAATTAGAAGTTCTTTTCCACGACAGTGAAGGCCGCGGAATTGATTTTGACGGAACTTCTTACACACTCCGCACATCTCCACAGATTGGTCCTCATTATTATGCAAAACGCGATAAATACGAAAACCGCTCGTTCCTTGCATTTAATGGAAAAAAGACAAAGAAAATTGTTGTTGGAAATAATCAGTTCAGTAAATACGATAAAAATGCAATCTGGACTGGAATTGCAGGTAAATACTTTATTGAAATTGTAATTCCTACAAAGCCGGAAATTGTAAATTCATATTATTATTCTTCAAAGGTTGAAGTGAATGATTATGCAAATGCACAAAGCTTTGTAGAAAGAAAGTCATTTACAGGAAGCGACATTCAGGATTCATATTATATTTATTATGGACCAAGAAATGATGAAGATTTAAAGCGTTATAATGTTGCAGATAAAAACGGCTGGGCAATCAGCGGATACCGTTTGAACGAAGGTTTGCAGACTTATGACTGGCTTAAATGGCTTGAATCAATTCTTAAATTTGTTCTTGAGCAGATTCATAAAGTTGTTCGCAACTGGGGTGTTGCAATTATTGTTCTTACACTTCTTCTTAGAGTTTTATTGTTCCCACTTTCTAAAAAGCAGTCTATGGGAACTCTTAAAATGCAGGAATTGCAGCCAAAACTTCAGGCAATTCAGGCTAAATACAAAGACGATCAGCAGAAGCTTCAGATAGAAACACAAAAGCTTTATAAGCAGGCCGGATATAATCCTGCAAGCGGCTGTCTTCCAATGATAATTCAAATGATGATTTTGTTTGCAATGTTTGATATGTTCAACAATTACTTTGAATTCCGTGGTGCTGAATTTATTCCGGGCTGGATTCCTGACTTGTCTCGCGGTGATCATGTTGCAACATTAAAGTTCACAATTCCATTGCTTAGAACTGAAGAAATTCGTTTATTGCCAATAATTTATGTAATTACTCAGCTTCTCTTTGGAAAGCTTACACAGAACGGCGGTATGACAACAGGTTCAAATCAGACTCAGATGACAATGAAGTTTATGACTTATGGTATGCCACTTATATTCTTCTTCATCTTCTATAGTGCACCATCTGGACTTATTCTTTATTGGACAGTAAGTAACCTTTTCCAGATGATTCAGCAGCTTATCATTAACAAAATGATGAAGTCTAAAAAAGAGGAACTTGCCGCTAATCAGCCTCAGCAGAAAGTAATTCCTCCAAAAGGAAAGGGTAAAAGAAAGTAAAATTCAGCCTTATCAGGCGTAGTAATATAAGGAGTATGAAATGACTTACGAATTTGAAGGTAAAACAGAAAAGGAAGCAATTGAACTTGCAGCAAATGAACTTGGCCTTGAAAGAGATCAGTTCGATGTAGAAATTCTTGAAACTCAGAAAAAATCTATTTTTTCTAAAGGATATGTAAAAATCCGCATTCACACATTAGATGATGAAGGCAGCTTAGGAAAGAAAAATATTGAAGAAAATCATTCGCGAATTGTAGTTGATCCGCTTCCACAGGGTGAATTTGAACAGAAGCTTATAGAATTCATTTCTAATATCGTAGAAAAAATGGGCTACAATGTAAAAGTTGAAGTATCTTACAGAGAAGATAAAAAGCTTGGAATCAGAATGGATTCACCAAATTCTTCAATTCTTATTGGAAGAAAAGGAAAGAATCTTGATGCACTTCAGCTTCTTGCAAATATTTACGCAGGCCGTCTTGGACACGAAGAGGTTCGCGTAATTCTTGATACAGAAAACTACAGAATCCGCAGAGAAGAATCATTAGTTCGTCTTGCTTACAATACAGCAGATAAGGTTCGTTCAGCAAAACGTTCTATTCTTCTTGAACCAATGAATCCATTTGAAAGAAGACTTATTCACACAACTTTGAATGACATTCCTGATGTAGAAACAAAGAGCGAAGGCGAAGGACTCTTTAAGCAGGTTAGAGTTATTTACAAGGGAATCCGCTAGGCAGATTCAAACGCGTAACATCTATTAAAAACTTTTGTTTAAATAGATGTTATGCAAAGCGGAGGTTTTTGTGAAAAGCAATTATAAAAAATTTTTAATTTTTGGTTTATTACTTACCGGTTTATCTTCTGTTCATGCACAATCAGATATGTTAAAAAACTTAGTGCCTTCTAATCTTTACAATGAATTAGTTACAAACGGAAAAATCACAGAATATCGCGACGACGGCTCAATGACTTTAAAATACCTTCCAGAAACTGATTATTCAAAAATAATTAAAGACGGAATGGTAGAAAAAGCAAAAAAGAATTATCCGTTTACTTTTGAAGGTCTTTATTATGCAAAAAAGACTGACCGTTTAAATAATAAGAATGCTCAGGATTCAGATTTAACAATTGATGATGTTTCCAGAGTTTGCCGTTCTGTTTCTAAAATGCAGGGAATGACATATTATTCAACAACAAAAAAGAAGGTTAGGGTTTTGTATGATAAAGCTTATATGGTAGCAGCCGAAAACAGCAATGAAAAAATTGAAGACCAGAATACAGGAAATGCTGACGGACAGATTTCTTATTGTATGCAGGACGATGCTTCTTTTGGCGTGAATCATTATAAGCTTACTTATTATCAGAATGATAATACACTGCTTTGTGAATTCTGTATTACAGATACAATGGGCTTAGGACCATTTAAAGCAATTTATCCGGATAAAATGAAGATTTATATCCTTGTTGTAGATTGCGGAGAAGATCTTCTTCTTTATCTTTGTACAGATTTGGACAGTGTTAAATTTCCTGGTATAAAAAGTCAGATAACAGATTCCATGACTACAAGAATGAATGCTGTTTATGAATGGTTTTATAAGCAGTTTTTATAATTCGGAGGAAAAAAGTGAAAATGTATCTTAAAAGAATTGCAGGAATTTTAGCCTGCTGTTTATTTCTTTCGGTAAATGTTTTTGCTGAATCAAAAAATAATCAAAATTTAAAGGGGAATCCAAAGATGAGTGCTATTGAAGGAAAAGAAGGTCTTTTTGCTGTACTCGAGACAGAAAAAGGAACAATTATCTTAGA
Source organism: uncultured Treponema sp. (assembly GCA_947165795.1). The sequence goes on along the minus strand of CAMVBP010000001.1, from coordinate 11,637 downwards.
GCTTTTTTATAAAAAGACACCAATGACTGTTTCAAACTTTGTTGGTCTAGCAGAAGGTACATTGGATGCAGCTGGCGGAAAGCCATTTTATAACGGATTAAAATTCCATCGTGTAATTTCTAGTTTTATGATTCAGGGTGGAGATCCAAGAGGAAACGGAACTGGTGGACCAGGCTATAAATTCCCGGATGAATTTGTAGACGGATTAGTATTTGACCGTCCAGGAAAACTTGCTATGGCAAATTCTGGAGAAGATACAAACGGAAGTCAGTTCTTTATTACTCATGTTCCAACAGACTGGTTAAACTATAAGCACACAATTTTTGGAGAAGTTGTAAGCGGTCAGGAAGTTGTAAATAAAGTTGCTCAGAACGATACAATTAAATCTATTACTATTGTTCGACAGGGAAAAGATGCAGAAGCTTTTAAAGTAACTCAGTCAAGCTTTAATAAGCTTATGGCTGAACAGAAAATAATCAACAAAGAAAAGAAAGAAAAAGAATTTGCAAAACTTGTTGATGGATGCAAGAAAAGTTCAAATGGAGTTTATTATAAAATATTAAAACAAGGAACAGGTTCTGTTTGCGGAAAAGGTAAAAAAGCAACTGTAGAATATCAGGGTTATCTTGTAAATGGAACAATTTTTGACTTTTCAAGCGGATTTAATCCACAGGGACATGAACCTTTGGAATTCATTACAGGAGGCGGTCAGATGATTCCTGGTTTTGATCAGATGGTTCAGGAAATGAAGTTAAACGAAACAAGAACAATAATAATTCCACCTGAACTTGCTTATGGTTCATATGGTATTCCACAGGCAGGAATTCCTGGTGGCGCATATATTTGTTTTGATGTAAAATTAGTTAAATTCTAAAATTAATCAGCCTGCATTATGCAGGCTGAAATTTTAATAAGAAAGAGGCAAAAAAATGAAAATCGGTTGTATTGGTACTGGAGCAATGGGTGGCGCAATTATGCGCTCAGTTTGCAAAAAATATGATGTAAAAAATATTTTTGTTACTGATAAGAATCTTGAAGCCGCAAAGAAATTTGCTCAGGAAACTGGTGCAAATGTTGTTAATTCAAATAAAGAAATTCTTTCAGCCGATTTCATTTTTCTTGCTGTAAAACCTCAATTTTTGGGAGAAGTTTTTGCAGAAATTGCAGACAGCATTTCTGATAAGTCTGTAATTATTTCTATGGCTGCCGGCGTAAAAATCGAAAAGCTGCAGTCGTTTGCTCCAAAAGCACGCTTTGTTAGAATGATGCCGAACGTTTGTGCACAGATTGGCGAAGCTATGACTGCAATTACTTATAACGAAAACATTACCGAAAGCGAAGTTGAAACTGTAAAGGAAATCTTGAACTGCGCCGGAAAGGTAGAAGTTGTTCAGGAAAAGCTTATGGATTGTGTAACTGCAGTAAGTGGTTCGGGTCCTGCATTTGTATTTATGTTTATTGAAGCCATGGCAGATGCTGCTGTTCGTTGTGGAATGCCAAGAAATCAGGCATACACATATGCTGCGCAGACTGTTTACGGCTCAAGCGGAATGGTTTTGGAAAGCGGTAAACATCCTGCAGTTTTAAAAGATATGGTTTGTTCTCCAGCAGGAACTACAATAGAAGGCGTTGCCGCTTTAGAAAGCAACGGTTTTAGAAATTCAATAATTGAAGCAGTTACTGCTGCCTGCAAAAAATCTATTGAATTAGGAAAATAATTTTTTAGTAGAACTTTGCCAAGTATTAGAAATTCTGGACATGCAGATTTGCCTCTTCATACCGGGGTAGTGCCACGCTGGCTTGCAGACAGAATGATGGTGCTTGGAACTCTTATAACAGAATCACTTGTAGAAAATTTTGGTGTTGATGAAGTTCTTACACGTTTAAGCGATCCATTGTGGTTTCAGTCGTTTGGAGCTGTAATGGGAATGGATTGGCACAGCTCTGGAATTACTACGAGTGTAATGTACGCCTTAAAAAGAGGATTAAATCCCCGCGCTAAAGAACTTGGAATTTATATTTGTGGAGGACGTGGAAAATATTCACGGATGACTCCCGGAGAGCTTTTGGAAATTGCCTGTCAGGAAAATCTAAACGGCGATGAACTTGTTCGGACAAGTAAGCTTGTTGCAAAAGTAGATAACAATGCAGTTCAGGATGGATTCCAGTTATATCAGCATAATTTTATTTTAACAAAAACAGGAAACTGGGCTGTTGTTCAGCAGGGAATGAATACTGCAGAAAAAAAAGCAAGACGATATCACTGGTGTTCAACTAACGTTCGTTCGTTTGTAGAAGAGCCGCATACGGCTGTGGTAGGCGACAATAAAGGCAAAATCTTAAACCTTACAGATTCAAAAGCAGAAGATTCACGTTCGTCAATTTTAGAAATGAGCCGGGAAAATCCTGAAAGAATTATTAAAGAAATTGCACAGATTGGAAAGCCTGCAAGCCAGACTTTATTTTTGCAGGGAGAACTTTTTGGCGAATTAGAAAATAAAGGCCGTTCAATTATTATGCCGTCTCATCATGAGGTTCTTGAGCAGGATGTAGATTTAAAACGTTTGGGCGGAGTTCTTGCGACAGCTTATGAAAGTCAGCCGGAAAATTTTGAAGAATTAATGCTTACTCCTGGTTTAGGACCAAGAACTTTACAGTCTCTTGCTTTGGTAAGCGAAGTAATTTATGGCACACCAAGCAGGTTTAACGATCCGGCAAGATTCAGTTTTGCGCATGGAGGAAAAGACGGACACCCTTTCCCTGTGCCTCTTAAAATATATGATGAATCAATAAGGATCCTGCATGAAAGTATAGAAAAGTCTAAATTAGGTTTTAAAGATAAATCTGAATGTATTAAGCGCTTGCATGCAACTGCGTTACATATTGAACAGAACTGTTCTCCGGAAGTAGATTTTAATGCAGCAATAAAATATGAAAGAGAACATTCAAAGGAATGGGACGGAAAAACTGTATGAAAAATTTATTTTCAAAAATTTCAAGAAAAAATGTTTTTCCAATTATTCTTATTGTTCTTGGAATTTTATGCATCGTTTATGATGCAATTTTGATTCTTATAAATCCTGGAACCTTCTGGGATAACTTTTTTTCATTTACACACATCTGGAGTTTATTTGGATTAATTTTAATTTTTGTATCAATTTATAAAATTAAAAAAGGAAAGTGGATTTGGAAAAGACAAAAGAATAAATTGCTAACTAACGTTAGTTTGTCAATTCTTGTTTGTATAATTTCCGTTGCCATAATTAATCTGATTCTAATTCTGACTCCAAAAACCTGTCGTCTTGATGAACCTGCGGACTATGTAATCTTACTTGGCGGCGGAATTGATAAAGATGGAAATTTACCTTCGTCGGTTATAACTCGGGTAGAAAAAGCGGCAGAATATTTAACGCTTCATCCGGAAACTGTTTGTGTAGTAACTGGCGGAACATTAAAATGGCTTCCTTATCCTGAAGCGCCTGCAATTAAAAATCATTTGATTAAAAAAGGAATAGCTTCAGATAGAATTTTGATTGAAGATAAAGCAAAAGATACAATTCAAAATCTTGAATTTAGTTGTAGGCTTATTTCTGAAACATTTGAAATTTCTTTACAGGAAGTTCTGGAATCAAAAGTTGTAATTGTTACAAGCAGATTTCATTTACGAAGGGCAGAGCGACTTGCAAAACGGATTGGTTATAAAAATATAAAAGGGCTTGGTTCAAAATGTCCGGCAGTATATATTCTGCATAATTATTTTAGAGAAATTTGTGCCTATGTTAAATTAAATGCGAGAATTATATTCAGCGGAAAGCCGGAAAATATTCTTATTCAGTAGAATCTACTTCGCCTATAAAAGTTCCACGCCAGGTTCCAATTACATAATTTTTTTCATCATTGTACATTGTAAAATCGGAAACATAATCATATGAAAATTCCTTTAATGGTTTTAATGTTTTTAAATCATATAAAACAGAAAGGCTTGGAATATTATCGTATTCTACATTTGAAGTTCCCGGATCGCATTGCTTTCCATAATCAATAAAAAGATAGTTTTCATCCGGCGAGACCCAGAAATCAGAAAAGAATTCTTTCTTTGATTTTGATGGCGGATTTTTAAAAGAATCAATTTCTTTAAAATCCTTATCGCAAACTATAATTTTATCTGCACGTACATCATACCAGAAGTTATGTTCTTTACATAAAGAAGGATGATGTGGTACACAGGATGGAAGATGAGTTGTAAAAATTTGTGCAGTTGTATATTTAAAATGTTCTTTATCAAGAAATTTTTCGTCCGGGATTGCAACCTGAACAATTCCAGGACTGTTTCCAAAACGTTCAGCCATAAAGCGGTAAATTCTATTGCTGAAAGGATCATATTGAATATATGCACATCTTTCTAAAATTTTAGAATCATCCAGAATTGAATGTGTTTTTGCAGCACAATCAAAAAGCATTACTTTTCCATTCCAGTCAAGATCAACTATGCGTGAACTGTCAGAAGTAAAATACATCAGTTCTCCTTGTGACTTTTCCATTCTGTCCATGCAAATTTCTTCACCGTTTTTTGCATTGATAAGAGCTATTTCTCCAATTGTACTTTTAGCCGCAATTAATGAATTATCTGGCGAAATTGTAACCATATCAATATTCTTTACAGATTTAGTTTTAAGAAGAAGTTTTTTTGTTATCAGGCTGTTAACATAAACCGTATTACGGCTCATTGTAATAAGAAGAGATTCATCATTGCTTACAAAGCCAGAATATCCGGAGAATTTTTTGTCTTTTTTCATTTTTCCTCACATTTTTAAATTATATTATTTTATATAATACAACCTTTTTTTTAGTTTTTGTCAATGCAAATTATTAATTCGTAAATATTCCACGGACTTTTCCAGTGCTGCGATTGTTTTTGTTTCTAAAACACATCTGGCATTACGTTCTTTTGCAAGCTGTAATCGTTCCGGTAAATTTATTTCTCCATCACCCAGTGCCAGATGATTTTTGGGAGGAACTTCGCTTCCGTCGTGGATATGAAAATGAATAAGATGATTTACATTCTGCATTATAAATGGAACATCTTTTTCGCCGACTGCTTTTGAATGTCCTATATCCCAGGTAAGAGCAAAACAAGATTTTTCCAGCAGAAATTCAATGGATTTTTTTTCATAATCTTTAAAGCCGTCTGTGTTTTCTATAACAATTTTAATGTCTGAATTTCCAATCCATTTTTCACATAAATCCCGGAATTTTGCGAAGGCATTCAAGTATGTTTTAAAATCGCGTTCATACATCTGTACTTTTTTATCTGGGAGTGTAATAAAAATTCCGTGATGCATATGCATATTAATTGTGAGCGGCTGAGTTTCATCGCCATATTTATTGCGAAGAGAAATAAGTTTTTTTGCTGCTTCAATTGTTCGTCGGACAGTTTCTAAATAAGCATTGGAAACAAGAGAATTAAAATCAGCAATATTAAGGTTTTCATCCAGATGAATTGTATAATAAATTTTTGCATTCTCTGCAGCTTCAATCAAAAACTCTGATTTTTCAAGTTCTTCCAGCTGATATTCCGGAAAATTCATATTAAGCTCAATGAAATTCAATCCAAGCCGGCTGCACAGTTCAATATTTTCTTTAAGAGAATTATTTTCGATTAAGGTTGGCATTCCAAATTGCATTGTGAATTTTCTCTTTATTAAAATAGTTATATATTTTTTGAATAATTGTTTCTAATAAATTGTTCAACTTCTATTTCTTCTTCTTTTGAATTAAAGCAATGTCTTGGGATTAAAATAGCCTTTTGAGAAGAAACAAAAATTGAAATTACAGTTTTTCCAAAAAATACTCTGGTAAAATCCTGAACATAATATGTGAACGAACCGCGAGAGGAATAATCTGAAATGCCCTGTTCTGTCAGAATAATTTCTCTTTCTTCCTGGAGAACTTTATCTGAATTATAAATTCTCTTTATACGAAGCGGAAAAAGAACAAACCAAAATAAAATCCAAAAAAGTATTACGCCAATTGCAGGAAAATTTTTAGTCAGAGCATGAGTAATATTATTTGCTGTAAATAGTTCAATTAAAAAATTGACAATAATTAAAACCAAACAAATTATTAAACAAATCGGCACAAATTTTTTTCGTGTCATGTAGTCATAATTGAATCTCTTGTAATCATCAAGTGTAATGTTAACTTTAATTTTGTATTCCATTTTTTTCTCCCTATTATTAACTGATTCAAATTATACCATAAAATTATATTTTTGGTAATTACAGCTTTTGAATCCAATTAAGACAGTCTTCGTTTAATTTTGTAAGTTGAACACGAGCTTTTGTTTTTTGAAATCCTCCGCCAAAAATGGAAGACAGAATTGGGGAAACAAGAGACAAATCACATAAGCTCATATGAAAAGTACCTTCATAATGGATGTTTGTATAATTCGGATTTTTACTCAACAAAAATTTTGCATTATTTTTATACTGGTCCCATTCATTCAAATATGCAAAAGATGAATCAGAATAAATATTTAAAAGCGGAACTTCATAGTCACTGCTGTCAAAAACAAAGCGGCCTTCTTTAACACCCTGAATATCATACATAAACGGAGATTCCAGTGCTATGCAGCCAATTACATCTTTTCTAATTCTGGCCATTGCATAAGCAGCTGAACCACCAAGAGAATGTCCAATTACAATAAAATTTGTATCGCCTTGATTTTTTATATAATCATCCATTACCGCATTTAAATCTTCAGTTCGTATCTTCATCCATTTATTAAAAACTTCATACGCTTCCTCCGGATTTTTCTGCGGCTGAAGGGCAGACATTTCTTTAATAAAAATACTGCTCGGCCCGGATTTTTTTCCGTTCTGATATTTTATGCTTGCTGCCTGACCCGGGTGTCCTACTGCAAGAACAATGTGTCCATTACTTGCGAGTTCACGGTACAAAGATAAGTTGTTGTCGATTGTTCCACATGATCCGTGAGAAGCAATAATAACAGGCTTTTGTTCTGAACAATCTAAAGGAAACCATTTTCGTATTTGAAGTTCGCGGAGTTTTCCGTCTTTAGAATATGGATCTGCTTTGTCGAGAGTAATCCAGTAATCCGATGAATTGATTTTATATTTTCCGGTAACGGCAATTTCTTTTACAGGCGGAAATAAAATAAAACGTATAATAATAATTACAGCAATTATGATAATTAAAATAATAAGAAATTTTTTCATATATACTCCTGTGTTAATAATCTGTTCTGCACACAGCGGTTCAATTTTTTTACATCTCTTTTCTTAAAATCTTTTTGTAAAAATCTAAATCAGATTTAATACGTTCCAGACCGTATTCGAGCATGTAAATCTGATACGTATAAATATTTTTTACGACAGTTTCAATATCCGTTTCCTCTGAAACTTTTAAAAGATTTTTAGAAATTGTTTTCTCTTTCTTAAATCTGTTTATATTCACGCTGATTGCGTCTTTTTTTGTTGAATCTACCAGCGCCTTAATTTTATTCAATTTTTCCATTTCAGAATCCAAAGCGTAAATGTGCTGCTGTAAAAATCTGATTCGTTTTTCTTTACTAGCCATTCCCAGGAAAAAGAATTTTCCTTCTTCCATGTTTTTGAATTTTTGAATATTAAGCGGAGTGCCTGTCCAGTCTTTGTAAAAATCAAGGCCGGCCTTTGTTATGCTGTATTCTTTTTTTAGTATGTTGTTATCAAGAATTTCAGTAACTTCAATAAAGCCTTTTTCCAAAAGCTTTTTAATAGAAGTCTGCATGCTTCCAAGACTGTCGCTGCAAACGGTAGAAAGATTTTTTTGAATATATGTACGCATTTCATATATTGTCATATTATTCAAAAGAAGAAGGCTGAGAATTATGTTTTCCATATCTGCTCCTTTAGTAATATTACTAATAGTAATATTACTAAAGGAAATATATATTTGTCAATACAAAATTTCTGAACAAAAGATTTTTTTAAACTGAATTATAAAACTGTACGCCCGGGATTATTTATGCTATCATAAATATATGTTTATAAATAAACTCAACCAAATATATAAGCCAAATCGGGTTCTCTATTATGTTGATGCAAGTCCTGAAGAAATTCAGGGTTTTTACACGGGTATTATTCCGGAATGCATTGCAAAATATTCAAATGCGTTTGGAACTTATGATTATCCCGGTGTGTTTTTTATAAAAGGACTTGAAAAGGAAGTAATTGGAATTGAGTACAGGGCAGATGATCCGCGTATAGAATATCCGGAAGGTCTTAAAACAGTTCCCCTTGACGGTGCATTTTTTTATTCTGTAGAAATTGATGATGATGTAGAAATTAATTATCCGTTTATCAAAAAACTTTTTTTAGATGTTGCAGAAGAAGATAATGCTCACAGACCTTACAGTGATTTAAGTATAAAAGAAGATGCAAAGGTTATAAGTATTTTTCATGGCTATAAAAAGAACCGGCTCCTCTATGAATGGAAGCTTTATAATGACAGGGCTATCCATGTTATAAATAATGATATTTCTAAGTTCAAGAATGAAGAGCTATATAAATCTGCATTTATAGATTCAATAACGGGAAGCTATAACTGGAATCATCTTGAGGCTTTTCTGGAGGTTCCTTCCGACAAAGGAATTGCAGATTATGCATTTGCTCATTTTGATATTAAAGAATTCCGTGTAATAAACGAGGCATATGGGCACATAGCTGCAAATAAGGTTTTGAGTAACATTGTACGGGCAATGAATGAATCGGATTTTGTTTATGCAAGCGGCCGCTGTCACAACGATAATTTTGCAATGCTTATAAAAGATATGCCTGAGGATGAGCTGATAAATAAACTCAATAATTTTTTTGAAAAGCTTTCTGTTTTGGAAGAAGATCCGAATTACAAAATTTATTATAAATGTGGTGTTGTTCCAATGCAACGTGCAATGCTTTCGGGGAATCGTGTAGCAGATGCTGCAAAAATGGCACAGGCTCTATGTACAAATCAAAAGCAGACTGAAATTGTTATTTATACCGATAAAATGCATGATAACCTTTCCTGGGGAAATTATATAAAAGCTTATGTAGAAACTGCAATTGAGCAGGATGAATTTGTAGTTTATCTTCAGCCTAAGTTTGATATTTCAAAAAATGTGATTAAAGGTGCCGAAGCATTAATACGCTGGAACTATAAAAATAAAGAATTTTTGCCGCCATATCGATTTATTCCATTTTTTGAAAAAGATGGTTCAATTGCAAAAATAGATGATATAGTTTTAAAAAAGGTCTGTGAAGCTTTTGCAAAATGGAAAAAAGAGGGTAGGCCGCTTTATCCTATTTCTGTAAATCTTTCTCGAAGCCGTATGTATAATGAAAATCTTATAGAAAATCTTGTCAGCATTATTGATTATTATAACGTTGATCATAAGCTTATAGATTTTGAACTTACGGAAAGTGCAACTTACGACAATATGGAGCACATGTTCAGTGTGTTGCAGGAGCTGCGAAGTCGTGGCTTTAAAATTTCCATGGATGATTTTGGAACAGGTTATTCATCACTTTCGCTACTTACACAAATGCCTATCGATACTCTCAAAATTGACAAGAGCTTTGTAGATACAGTGGCTGTTTCAAGCGAACGCAAGGAAGATATTATCGTTTTACGTCACATTATAACTCTTGCAAAGGAGCTTGGTTTTGTATGCCTTGCTGAAGGCGCAGAAAGCAAAAACCAGGTGGATCGTCTGCGCGATTTAGGCTGCGAAATAATTCAGGGATACTATTACAGTAAACCAATTCCGATTGAAGAGTACGAAGAGAAATATCTTAAATAAATATTATTTATTTTCTTCTTTGAATTTCTTTACAAGCTTTTTAATTGCCTTGAAAGATTCTGGGCTGATGTCGTGCTCAATTTTGCAGGCATCTTCTGAAGCAATAGAAGATTTTACACCAATCTGTTCAAAGAATTCTGTAAGAATTGTATGGCGCTCATAAATAGTTTTTGCTATATCTGCGCCTTTTGGAAGCAGTTTAACGGTCTGATCTGGTTCGATAGAAATATACTGTTCTTTTTCAAGATTATGTAGGGCAACACTAACTGATGGTCTTGAAAAATTCATTTCTCTTGCAATGTCTATAGAGCGAACAGCTCCTTTTTTTGAAAGAACTAAAATTGTCTCAAGATACATTTCTGCAGATTCTTTTATAACCATTTTTTTACCTCACAATAAAATTATACAAGATGAGATAATTTACTACAAGTATTAAAAATAAACTTATTTTTCTTTATGTAAAGATTTTTGTTCTTTTAAAAATGAATTTACATGTTTATAATTTGCATTGCAGGAATGACCACAGGATCCGCAGTTGCCGCCACAGGAGGGGTGGCGGCCGGAGCGTTTTGCTTTTATAAGAGAACGTACTATAAGTGCAACTATAGTGAGAAGAATAATGCTGACTAATAGTGTTCCCATAAAATTACTCCAAGTCGGCAAGCATAGCTTGCCTTTGAGCCATTTACTTAATGAACCTGAAACGACCCTTTCGGGTCGTTTTTTAACGATTCTTTAATCTTAGGCTTATTTTACTACTTTTGCCTTGCGGAATAAACCCCATCCAAAGCATCCAATTACTAGAACTGCAAGAATGAAGCCGAATATATTGCCGCTTCCACTGAACATAGAGCCGAGCTGGTAAACTACAAAAGATACTGCATAAGCAAAACCACATTCCCAGCCGATTGCAGCCCAGGTCCACTTTCTGTTGTTCATCTCACGTTTGATAGCACCGATTGCTGCAAAACATGGAGCACACAAAAGGTTGAAAATCAGGAAGGAAAGTCCTGCCGGAGCTGTAAATGCCTGAGCAAGAGCAGACCAGGTTTCGGCACCGCCATAAAGTACACCCATTGTTCCAACAATATTTTCCTTTGCAACAAGACCGGTAATGGAAGCAACAGCAGCCTGCCAGTTACCCCAGCCAAGAGGAGCAAAAAGCCATGCTATAAGACTACCAAACTTTGCAAGAATACTTACGTCCATCTGATCTTCTTCGAGCATTCCAAAGCCTTCTTCTGCCCAGCCGAAGTTAGAAAGGAACCAGATTACGATTGTAGAAAGGAGAATGATTGTTCCAGCCTTTTTAATAAATGACCAGCCGCGTTCCCACATTGAGCGGAGAACGTTTCCAACTGTAGGCCAGTGGTAGCTAGGTAACTCCATTACGAAAGGAGCAACTTCACCCATGAATGGTTTTGTCTTTTTAAGTATGATACCTGAACAAATGATTGCTGCCATACCAATAAAATAACAGCTTGCTGCGAGCCATGCGTTTCCACCAAAGATAGCTCCGACAACAAGACCAATAAACGGAATCTTGGCACCACAAGGAATAAAGGTTGTTGTCATGATTGTCATACGGCGGTCGCGTTCGTTTTCGATTGTACGGCAGGCCATAATTCCAGGAATACCACAACCAGTTCCAATCAATACAGGAATAAAGGATTTTCCGGAAAGCCCGAAGCGGCGGAAAATACGGTCGAGAATAAAGGCAATACGTGCCATGTAACCACAGGCTTCAAGGAAGGCAAGGAAGATAAAGAGAACCAGCATCTGTGGAACAAAGCCAA